>JAIESZ010000234.1 GCA_019745615.1 Burkholderiaceae bacterium | reverse complement strand
ATTGCACTGCGCTATCTGGCCGCAGGCGTGGCCGTGCCTGCCGAAGACATCGTGATTACCAACGGCGCACTAGAGGCACTGAACCTGTGCCTGTCTGCCGTTACCCGCCCTGGGGATGCGGTGGTGGTGGAGTCCCCCACCTTTTACGCCGCCCTGCAAGCGCTGGAACGCCAAGGCTTGCAAGCCATAGAGGTGCCCACCCACCCACGCGAGGGCATCAACTTAGGGGCACTGGAGGCGGCCATCGTGCGCCACCGGCCCCAAGCCTGCTGGCTGATGACCAATTTTCAAAACCCGCTGGGCAGTTTGGTGCCCACGGCCAAGAAAAAAGCACTGGTAGAACTCATCACCCGCTACCAACTACCGCTGATTGAAGACGATGTCTATGCCGAGCTGTATTTTGGCGACCAGCGCCCGCTGCCCGCCAAAGCCTTTGATACCGAAGGGCTGGTGCTGCATTGCTCTTCGTTTTCCAAATGCTTGGCACCGGGCTATCGCATTGGCTGGGCAGCACCGGGGCGCTTTACCCGCGCCGTAGCGCGGCAAAAACTCACCACCACACTCAGCGCCTCGGTGCCAGTGCAAATGGCGCTGGCGCTGTATTTGGAGCAGGGCGGCTTTGACAAGCATTTGCGCAAACTGCGCCAAACGCTGGCTGGGCAGCAGGCACTGTTTGCCGAGGCCGTAGGACATTACTTTCCCGCAGGCACGCGAGCCACCCGGCCCGAGGGTGGCTACCTTTTGTGGGTAGAGTTGCCTGAAGGCTGCGATACGCTGCACTTGCACCGGCAAGCACTGGCCCAGCACATCAGCGTGGCACCGGGGCCGATTTTTTCGGCATCGCACGCTTTTAGCCACTGTTTGCGCCTGAACTACGGCCATGCTTGGAATGCCCGCACCGAGCAAGCACTGGCCACGCTGGGCCAATTGGCCGGTACCACGCTGGCGTAGCTTCATCGCGGCAGCAAGAAGGTGGTGTTCTCGCGCAGGGCCAGCCCCGGCTGCCCTAGGGCAACAAAATCTAGCACCACCGGATGCGGGCCGGTGGGCAGGGCATCGTGGGG
This sequence comes from Burkholderiaceae bacterium, assembly GCA_019745615.1. Classification (GTDB taxonomy): domain Bacteria; phylum Pseudomonadota; class Gammaproteobacteria; order Burkholderiales; family Burkholderiaceae_C; genus Simplicispira. The sequence continues at coordinate 6,897 of JAIESZ010000234.1, read as the reverse complement.
GGCGCGCAAGCGCAGCACCACCCAGCGCGAACTGGCGGCCTGCACTTCTACCTCGGTCTCCGAGGCCACTTGCAAACCGGCAATGCCGCTGGCCGCGACCCGGTAGCGCTGGGGCTGCTCGGTGGCATTGGCAATCTGCAAGCGGTAAACGTTTTCTACCTGCCCTTGCCCCACCTGCCGCGCCAGCACGCCCCGGTCACGGATGACATCCACTTTCAGGGGCGTACGCACGGCGAAACTGACCACACTGGCCACCGTCAGGGCCACCAACGCTACGCTGTAGAGCAATACACGCGGACGCAGCACCCGCCGCCACATCTGAGGCAGGCTCCAGCCTTGCGCCAAGGCATTGGCGGTGGTGTAGCGGATCAGGCCACGCGGGTATTGCATCTTGTCCATCACCGAATTGCAGGCATCTACACACAGGCCACAGCCAATGCACTCGTACTGCAAACCGTTGCGGATGTCGATGCCCACCGGGCACACCTGCACGCACAGGGTGCAATCAATGCAATCGCCCAACCCCTGCGCCTTGGCATCGGCGGCTTTGCTGCGCGGCCCACGGGTTTCGCCACGGGCGCTGTCGTAGGTGACGATCAGGGTGTCGGGGTCAAACATGGCGCTCTGAAAGCGCGCATAGGGGCACATGTATTTGCAGATTTGCTCGCGCAAAAAACCCGCATTGCCATAAGTCGCCAAGGCATAAAACAGCACCCAAAAGATCTGCCAAAAGCCTTGCAGTGCCATGACTTCTACCGCCAGCGTGCGAATGGGCACAAAGTAGCCGACAAAGGTAAAGCCCGTCCACAATGCTACGGCCAGCCATAAACCCTGTTTGAGCGATTTTTTCCAGAGCTTTTCTGCCGTCCACGGTGAGGCATCCAAGCGCAGGCGGGCGCTACGGTCGCCTTCGACATGGTGCTCAATCCACAAAAATATTTCGGTGTACACCGTCTGTGGGCAGGCAAAGCCGCACCACAAGCGCCCCGCCACCGCTGTGAACAAAAACAGCGACAGCGCCGAAATAATCAGCAGTGCCGTGAGGTAGATAAAGTCTTGCGGGTACAGCAGCCACCCAAACAGGTAAAAGTGCCGCTGCTCCAGATCGAACAGCAACATCTGCCGCCCGTTCCACTGCAACCACGGCATGATGTAAAAAAACAGCTGCGTCAGCCACACCATGATCCAGCGCCAACGCGCCAGCACGCCCTTGATAGAGCGCGGCTGGATTTTGACCTGCGCCTCGTAGAACGAAGCCGATGCAGGCTCCGGGGTGATAGGAATGACTTTGCGCGGTACAGGTGCGCGGGGAGGCAGGGAAGGATCAGACATAGGGGGCCTTGCAACAAGGGCCGGTGGGCGCATGCGGCACCCCCGGCTTCAAGGCCCTGACTATGGAACGGCTTGCGGATGGATAACAGCAGCAGATGCGGCTATCTGGGGCGTATCAGATGAGTGCTGATGCGGGATCAGCGCAAAACCATCAAAGCACAACGTCTATCCGGCTGATGTCTCAAGCTGGCGATCATAGATTTTTCAGTAATGAAAAAGTCAAAATAACTATTTGAGATAGCATCTTCTTATGAAGAGGTGGATTCCAATAAATCGGAACTTATCATATTTAAAAAGATAAATTCCTTCTGATCTCAAGGCATTACTCTAACGGCGGATTCAAGGACGAGGTGCAACTCGGTTATCCGCCAACATCCACATAGTTCATTTCTCCCAATTCGACAGCGGGATCATCAAAAATTATTTAAAAAGCACTCATCACCACCATGAAAGAAATTTCACAAATAATTTATTGATTTACATAGAAAATCAACTCTCAGAACTCTACAACCATAGAACAAGAAGATTGAAACGATACCAAATTCTGTTCAAACATGAGGTTATAGTTCTTCATATCTTGATTTGATAGCTTTTGCTTTCCCGAACGATGGCTATCGATCATAGCCACTCGGTCTCGCATTTTAATTACAAATCCGTTAAAGTCGCCCCTAAACTCCATCAGAAAAACTTCCAAGAAATCTAGAAAAGCTGTGTAATAGTACCTATGATTGCCTAGAGATTCGTACCGAACATTTATTCGAACATACCTCTCTTCCCTCAGATAACTTTCGTCTTCGTCGCTTACTCTCTCATAATGATAAACATAGTTACCATACTTCTTATCACATACATCACGGACTCTCTTTACACCTGGATTGTCAATATAAATAATTTCATCAAACCCTCCTTCATTGGCTTTTAGATAATCACTAGCAAGCGTATTAATATTTACCCGACCTCTATGCGAAAAAACATCTGGAAAATAATGCTTTAGAATATAAAAACAATCTTCTGTTTGATGGTAGATCAATTTACCTTCAAAGCGAAAAATACAATCAACCAAGCCTGTCCCAAGAATAATAGTATCCCTAGCATCGTCAGCGGCGCGGTCTTTATGAAAATCCCTACCATCACATTCTATGCCAACAGTAACTCCTTTGACTTTAATGACAAAATCAAGGAAAAAAGTTTGTATCGGCGTTTTGATTCCAAATTGAGGAATTACAGATATTTTTGGATCTATGTACTTCTCCAGTCGATTAGCAAATATGTCTTCTATTTCACTGCCATAAGGAGGGGAATACACAAACTTGCTCGGCAAGAGCAAACCAGAAATAACTCTAGAAACAGTGTCATGGTTGAGATCCTTCTGAGGCATATTTTCTCCTTCTTACTGCATTCAATTGCTATCAGAAAAACTCGCTACAGGCGTCAGCCTGACTAAGATTAGATATTCACCCCACAGTAGCAAGCAGTTCGATAAAATTGCACAATCCTACCGCATCTATAGGTAAATTCCTGTTACCAGCCGCTGAGATAAGTCCAAGATTTGGCGAATGTCAGCTGCCACCAACACCCATGTCCTACTCTAACGACTAGGGTGTCTCGATTAATACCCATACAGTTGAAAGCCCCGGCCCCAGCGCCATGTAAAGGCAATCTCTCAGTGATGGGCAGTGGGCGTGTATCAAAGACCTGCTACCGGGTCAAGCAGGACAGCCCGGAGCCACGGCAAAAGACAACTGACTGTTCATTGATGCAGTACCGCTCAGGCGTCCCCTGACATGATCTACCAGTGCGCTTTGGCGATTTCCGTGTCATGCATATCCGCCACTCGTGCTGGAGTCAAAGCAACGTATGGCAGCTGGTATTCCAGACCTTGGCGTAGGATGCGGACAACGAGTCCGCCATGATCGACGCAACCATCGTGCGTGCCCACCAGCACAGCGCTGGCGCAAAAAGGAGAATCCGGGCAAACAAGCCGTCGGACGTAGCCGTGGCGGCCTGAGCACTAATACGGTCGATGCACTGGACAATCCGACAGGATTTCTCCTCACGTCCGGACAAGCGCACGACCTCAAGGGTGCCGATGTCCTGCTCAAAAACACACCTGAGCAGACCGTCAATTGCAGACAAGACCTACGATGCCCATGTCCGGCTGATTGAGCCTTTATTGAACAAAGGCAAGACATTGGTTATTCCTTCGCAGGTGACGAACAAACAGGTACGCGAATATGACCGAGACCTCTATAAGCATCGCGTTATACACATCTCTGTAATTCATTGATTTTTATAGAGCAAATCGCACAAAGACCATCAATTAAATCAACTCTTTACAAACTATAAAATAACGGGATGCGACACCCTCGGAATTTATTAATTACACGCCCTAGAGCGCATTTTTATTCATCAATACACACAACATTACAAAATTCATCCTAAATAAAAATTTATGGACAGAAGACAGAATTTCAATTTATTTCTTAATAAATAATATCCCCAAAAAATGAACATCACTGAAACGAATCAAGAAATAAAAAACCCGGTGGAACACACCGGGTTTTTGGCTTTATCTCAGCGGCAAGGCTTAGGGCTTAGTGCCCAGCGGGAAGGGCCAAGTGGCCTTTTCGCTCAGTGTGGTTTTCACCACCGGGGCAGTAGCTGTGGTCTTGCTGGCTTTTTTGGCCGGGGCCGCCTTAGCGGGGGCGGCAGGAGCCTCCACCGGAGCGGCTACGGCTGCTGCTGCTTTGGCTGGGGCTTTCTTGGCAGCAGTCTTAGCCGCCTTCTTGGCGGGTGCCGGAGCAGGTGCAGCCACGGGTGCTGGAGCAGCGGCTACGGCCTTCTTGGCCGGTGCAGCTTTCTTAGCGGGAGCAGCCTTCTTGGGCGCGGCAGGGGCCTTGGCTACCTCAGCCACGGGGGCTGCGGGCTTCTTGGCGGCTACTTTTTTGGCCGCAGCCTTCGCGGGGGCCACTTCTGGCACCACCGCAGCGGCAAATGGGGCGGCGGCAGCCTTCTTCACGGCTGCGGCCTTCACTGGAGCTGCTTTTTTGGCAGCGGCTTGAGCGGGGGCGGCGGCTTTTTTAGCCGGTGCAGCCTTCTTGGCGGGTGCAGCAGCGGCCACAGCAGCTTGTGGAGCAGGAGCAGCGGCCTCAGCCTTGACCGCAGGGGCAGCAGCCTTTTTGGCGGGTGCTGCTTTTTTCGGGGTTTCCGCCTTGGGGGCGGCGGGTTTCTTGGCAGTTGCCATTATTTTCTCCTTGGGACGATGAGCACAGAGCACTCCCGGCCTGTAAGCGGCCCGGAGAGGTTCATGGCGGCACAAGAAGCCCTTGCGCCAGCATGAACATAAAAACGCTCCGCCAAGCTGCACGGTGTGAGGGTGCAGCAGATGCGGGGCGGGTAAAAAGAAGCCATGAAAGTGCCGTGCTCAGGAAGTCAATCCCAGGACAGGGCACCGCCCGACTGGTATTCAATAACGCGCGTCTCAAAGAAGTTGCGTTCCTTTTTGAGGTCGATCATTTCGCTCATCCAAGGAAACGGGTTTTCTTCGTTCGGGAACAGCGCCTCTAGGCCAATTTGTGTGGCCCGACGGTTGGCGATATAGCGCAGATAGCCCTTGAACATGCCAGCGTTCATACCCAGCACGCCACGGGGCATGGTGTCTTCGGCGTAGGCATACTCCAAATCGACGGCGTGCAAAAACAGCGCTTTGATCTCGTCTTGGAAACTGGCTGTCCAGAGGTGCGGGTTTTCCAATTTCAGCTGGTTGATGAGGTCAATGCCAAAGTTGCAGTGCATGGACTCATCGCGCAGAATGTATTGGTACTGCTCGGCAGCGCCGGTCATTTTATTTTGGCGGCCCAGCGCCAAAATTTGCGTAAAGCCAACGTAAAAGAACAAGCCTTCCATCAGGCAAGCAAACACAATCAGGCTTTTGAGCAGCGTCTGGTCGGCCTCAGGCGTGCCGGTTTTGAAGGCCGGGTCCATGATGACATCAATGAACGGGATCAAGAACTGGTCTTTGTTCTGGATCGATGGCACCTCGTGGTAGGCGTTAAAAATCTCGCCCTCGTCCAAGCCCAGCGACTCCACAATGTACTGGTAAGCGTGGGTGTGGATGGCCTCTTCAAAGGCTTGGCGCAGCAAAAACTGGCGGCATTCTGGTGCCGTGATGTGGCGGTAGGTGCCCAGCACGATGTTGTTGGCCGCCAGTGAGTCAGCGGTAACAAAAAAGCCCAAATTGCGCTTAACGATGCGGCGCTCGTCTTCGGTCAGGCCGTTGGGGTCTTTCCAGAGCGCGATGTCGCGTGTCATGTTGACCTCTTGCGGCATCCAGTGGTTGGCGCAAGTGGCAAGGTATTTTTCCCACGCCCATTTGTACTTGAACGGCACCAACTGGTTGACGTCGGTCTGGCCGTTGATGATGCGCTTGTCGGCTGCACTGACACGCCGGTGGCTGCTGGGTAGCACGGGGGCCGCTGGTGGGGCGATGGACGCCGCAGGCGCAGGGGTGGGCATGGACTGGAAATCTAATGGTGAGAACGGTGGGGGCGGCTGCATACTCCAGCGGCTTTGAGGCAAACCGTTGTCGGGTAGATTTTGCAGTGCGGGCGTGACTTCTTCGTCCCAGGTCAACATAGATTTTCCAATGCTCGAATTATGAGAGCAGCGCTTCCAAATGGAAAGCACCGAAGCGCTGCACTGCGGGGTTTTTACGGGTTTCTGGCCAATTTATTGGCAGGCTTCGCAGCCGGGGTCGTCAATGGCACAAAAGCGGATGTCGGTGGCAGGAGCCTCTACCTCCACAGAAGCTGCCTGCACTGGGGCGGCCACCCCAGCAGCTTGCCCAGAAGACACGGCATTGAGGTGCTGGCGTTGCACCGTGCTCATCTCAGCATGGGTAGCGCTTTGCGTGCGCAGGTAGTAGGTGGTTTTGAGGCCACGCAGCCACGCCAGCTTGTAGGTTTCGTCGAGCTTTTTGCCCGAAGCACCAGCCATGTAGATGTTCAGGCTTTGGGCTTGGTCAATCCACTTCTGGCGGCGCGAAGCGGCCTCGACCAACCAGCCCGGATCCATCTCAAACGCCGTGGCATACAGCGCCTTGATGTCGGTAGGCACGCGCTCCAGTGCGTGCAGCGAGCCTTTGAAGTATTTGAGGTCAATCACCATCGCCTCATCCCACAGGCCCAAGCGTTGCAGGTCATGCACCAAAGAGTGGTTGATGACCGTGAACTCACCCGATAAATTGGACTTGACCGACAAATTGCCAAACGATGGCTCAATCGACGCATCAACGCCAACGATGTTGGAAATGGTGGCGGTGGGCGCAATCGCCACGCAGTTGGAATTGCGCATACCGTCACGGGCAATTTTGGCGCGCAGCGCATCCCAATCCAGCGTTTGCGAGCGGTCTACTTCAACATAACCGCCACGGGCTTGCGCCAGCAAATCAATCGAGTCTTTGGGCAAAATGCCTTGGCTCCACAAAGAACCGTCGTAGCTGGAATAGCGCCCACGCTCGGCGGCCAACTCGGTCGAGGCCCAGTAGGCGTAATAGCAAATGGCTTC
>JAIESZ010000090.1 GCA_019745615.1 Burkholderiaceae bacterium | reverse complement strand
ACCTGCATGGCCTGCTGGAAGACCCAGCGGCCTTGCAAGCGCTGTTTGGTGCCGCAGCTCCCACGCTGGAGCAGGTGTTTGACGGCATGGCCGCCTATATCGACCGCCACTTTGCCCCCGGAGTGTTGGCGGCCCTTACTGCGGCAGACTGCGAAACGTCCCGTTAAGATACACCAGCGCATCGCCGTCGTTGCGCTCGCGGGTAGCCAGTACTTCACACAAGAATGCTTGGTGCGTGCTTTCCTCAAACACCTTGACCACGCGGCAGTCAAAGTTAGCCAAAGACTGTTGCAGCACCGGCACGCCGGTGACCAGTTGATCCCACTGGCCGTATTCAAAGCGCTTGTCGCCATGCACGTTGGGAATCATGGCTGCAAAAGCCTTGGCCACTTCTTCCTGATCTGCCGCCAGCACATTCACGCACAAAGCACCGCTTTGTAAAATCAAATTGCATGCTGCGACGTTTTTATTGACAAAAACCACCAAGCGTGGAGGCTCTGCGGTGACCGAGCAAACGGCTGTGGCAGTCAGCCCGGCACGCTCATCGCCGTGGCACGCCGAAATCAGGGTGACGCCAATGGCGAAGTGGCGCAAGCCACCCCGATGGTCGTTGGACGACACTGGGGGCAGGGCTGCCAGCTTGGCATTGGGTTGCCAGTCTGGGCATTGGTTGATCTCCGTGGTCATTGTTGTGTTTCTCGCGTGCAGTGCAATACAGGGGTTGAGGGCTTGACGCCAAACGGGTTATTGGCAGGCAGCGGGCTGCCCCACAACTGGCCGCCCAGCAGTTGACCGATATTGTCTTGGTTTTGTGTGATGTGTTTTGCGCTGACCAAAATGACCGTCAAAACGCGGCAAGTCCAGACGGTAGCCGCTCGGCGCTATTTGCCTGCCTTGCAGGCCGTAGTGGCTAAAACTGAACTGGCTTTGCGCAGCAACGCTGCATTGGTGCCGGGGCGCTCATGGCGGCGACAATGGAGTCTGTCTTGTCTTTTCTTCGCGTTTGCCCATGCTCTTGCCTTCTGAACTGCCCTCCCTGCCCGTGGTGGCTGACCTTGCCGACCCCACCCTGACCGGCGCACTGCACCATCTGATCGACCACAAAACCAAGCCGCTGGGAGCGCTAGGGCGGCTGGAGGCGCTGGCCTTGCAGTTGGGCCAGATTTTGGGCACCGAGCAGCCCCGGCTAGAGGCTCCCCAAATGGTGGTGTTTGCGGGCGATCATGGTTTGGCTGCCAAAGGTGTATCGGCCTACCCCAGTGATGTGACGTGGCAAATGGTAGAGAACTTTCTGGCCGGTGGTGCTGCCGTGAGCGTGCTGGCCCGCCAGCATGGCTTGGCGCTCACGGTGGTCGATTGCGGCGTCGCCCGCGATTTGGCACCGCGTCAGGCGGTGGCAGGCCAGCCGCAATTGCTGGTGCGCAAGGTGGCCGCTGGCACCCAAGATGCCTCTATCGGCCCCGCCATGACGTCCGCGCAATGCGCGCAGGCCGTGGCGCATGGCATGGAGGTGGTGCGCAGCCTGCCCGGTAATGTGCTGCTGCTGGGCGAGATGGGGATTGGCAATACCTCGGTGGCTTCGCTGCTGTTGGCACGGTTGTGCGGTGTGCCCTTGGAGGCTTGTACCGGTGCGGGCACGGGGCTGGATGCGGCGGGTATTGCGCGCAAGCGGCAAGTGCTAGAGCAGGCCTTGCAGGCCAATGCGGAGGCCGTAGAGCCACTGGACGCGCTGGCCGCCTTGGGCGGCTTTGAAGTGGCAACGATGGTCGGTGCTGTGTTGCAGGCCGCCAGTGAGCGCCGCGTGATTGTGGTGGATGGTTTCATCACCAGCGCTGCCGTGTTGGTAGCCAGCCGCTTGGAGCCGCTGGTATTGCAGCGCTGCGTGTTTGCGCACAATTCTGGCGAGCCGGGCCATGCGCTGATGTTGGCGCAGTTGCGGGCCCAGCCTTTGTTGGATTTGGGCTTGCGCTTGGGTGAAGGCTCTGGGGCCGCCTTGGCTTGGCCCCTGTTGGTGTCGGCCTGCGCCATCTTGCGCGAGATGGCCAGCTTTGCCACGGCAGGCGTCGCTACCAAAGCATAGGGGCGTCGTGATGAGCACCGCCCCCCGTACCGTCGATGCCAGCCTGCTGGCCCATCTGCAAACTTGGCAAGGCCGTACTGAGACCTTGCACGATCAGATCACTGCGCCACCGCTGCGTGGCCTTTCGGCCACGCTAGACCGGGATGACCCGGAGCCTTGCCCCGGCACCCCGGTGCCGCCATTGGGCCATTGGTTGTATTTTTTGCCGCAAACCCGGCAAAGTGGCCTAGGGCCAGATGGTCATCCGCTGCGCGGTGGCTTTTTACCGCCAGTGCCGCTGCCCCGGCGCATGTGGGCCGGTGGGCGCTTGCGTTGGGAGCTGAACAACCCCTTGCGCGTGGGCGATGCGGTGCAGCGGGTCTCGCGCATTGTGTCGGTCACGCACAAGGCTGGGCGCACGGGCGATTTGGTCTTTGTGTTGGTCGAGCACACCATCACCAATGCCCAAGGGCTGGCGCTGACCGAAGAGCACGACATTGTGTACCGCGCTGCCCCCTTGCCCGGCGATGCGGTACCAGCCCCGGTAGCCGCAGAAACGGCTGCCCCGTGGCAGCGCCCAATCGTGCCCGATGATGTGCTGCTGTTTCGCTATTCTGCTCTCACTTTTAACGGCCACCGCATCCACTACGACCGCCAGTATGTGACGCAAACCGAAGGCTACCCCGGTCTGATCGTGCATGGCCCCTTGATTGCCACCTTATTGCTCGATTTGCTGCGTCGCCAGAGGCCTGAAGCACCCGTGCGCAGTTTTAGCTTTAAAGCGCTGCGCCCTACGTTTGACTTACATCCTTTTACTGTGCATGGCGCACCATCGCCCGATGACCCTACCGTGCGCCTGTGGGCCAGTGACCATGAAGGCTGGCTGACTATGCAAGGCATGGCAGAACTAGGTTATATGTAAGATTTTGTATCTATCCTGCCCACAGCTCTGGTTTATAGAGGTGGCGCTGTTACGATTCTGGTTGCGGTGCTTGTGGCAAGCCGCATACGATCATTCGTGGGACAACGATGATCCGAGTGCTACCCTCTTTATTTTATTATTTTATGACCACCAATTTTATTAAAAAAACAAAACCGCCATTGTGGACTGGTGCATTGCTTTTGGGGGCAGGCTTGTTACCATCATTTTCTGCGCTGGCACAAGAAGATGTGGCAACCGAATCGAAGCTTAAACTGTCGGGGTATGTGTCTATTGTGGGTGGAAAAACCACCAACGGTAGTTTAGAGGGTAATATCGGCCCCACCAGCATTACCGGTACCGATTGCCCATGCTATGTGGCAGATTGGAATAGTGCCGGAATTTATGGCGATCAATTTACTTTGCGGCCTGAATCGCGCATTGGCGTGCAGGGCAAATACACCCTGAATGAAAACGCAGGCATCACCATGCAATTGGTGAGTCGTGGTACGAAAGCAACCCCAGATTTGGCATGGGCTTTTGTGAGCTATAAACTAGACCAAAACTTTGAGCTGTATTTGGGGCGCAAGCGCATACCGATGTATTATTATTCTGATTTTCAGGATATTGGTGTGGCCTACCCTTGGGTGTCGCCACCACCCGAATTATACGGTTGGGAAGCCACCAATTACAATGGGGCCAGCCTGCGTTATAACCGCAGCATTGGTGATGCCACCCTGACGGCCAGCGTGTTTGCCGGGCAAGAAAAAGTCAATAATTCGCGTTACCAAAAAATTTATTATCCTGAAGGCCGTACCCAAGTACGCTGGAATAATATCATCGGCGGCGATGTGGAGGTTAATCGTGGCCCCTTGACCTTGCGTGCCGTGTTGATGGGTGCTGATGTCAGTACCATCAACAGAAGTTCTGCCAATCCGGTCGATAGCCAAGCCACCCTGCGTGCCTATGGGCTGGCAGCTAACTTAGATATGGACCAATGGTTTGTATTGTCTGAGTTTACGCAACTAACGCGCAAATATTCCGATTACAAAGTTACCGATCCGGTTGTGACGGTGGGTGCTGGGATGCGCTTAGGTAAATGGACACCCTTTGTGAACTATGCACGCTTCAGAGAGCGTACTACCAACAGTGAGCTGTTCCAAGTAGGCAATTACCATCGCAGTTCGGTATCACTGCGTTACGACCTTTCTTCTAGCAGTGCCGTCAAGACCCAGATAGACCGCAACGTGGATGACAGCAAAGTGTTGGGTGGGCACACCACCGTGCTGCGCATTAGCTATGACCGCGTTTTCTGATCGGTGGGCACCATGAAAAAAATAAAAAATATTTTGTTGCTGGCATCAGGTTTGTTGCTGGGGCAGGCCAGTATGGCCCAAGTAGCCATTGTGGTGGGTGCGCAAAGCGGTGCTGCGCCACTGAGTACCGAGCAGGCATCGGCCTTGTTTTTGGGTAAAGCCGATCAGCTGCCGGGGGCTGGCGCTGTGACGCTGCTCGATCAGCCAGAATCTGCGGCGGTGCGCGAGCAGTTTTATACCAAAGTGACCGGAAAATCGGCTTCACAGGTTAAGGCAGCTTGGTCGCGGCTGGTGTTCTCTGGCAAGGCCACCTTGCCCAAAGAATTAGCCAGTTCTGCTGAGGTAAAAAAAGCACTGGCCAGCAACCCGAAAGCGGTGGGCTATATTGAAAAAAGCGCCGTAGACAGTTCAGTGAAAGTGTTGCTGAGTGTAGATTAACGGCTTGCATTGCAGCCTTTTTCAGCCATTGCCCTGCACCGTTCACAATAAGGAATTTAGTTCATGAAATTTCGTCTAAAAATATGGCTGCTGCCGCTCAGTGTGGGGGCTACATTTGGTGCAGGGCTGGTGTTAAGTCTGGTCATTGGGCTGCAAAACAACCGCAATTTGGATTTGTTGCGCACGGTAGAAACCCCATTTTTAGAGAATCTGTTTGAGGCCGAGCGCGGCATACACCAGTTGCAGGCCGATTTTCAGGCGGCAGCGCTAGAAGACGATGCCGATAGGCTGAAAGATGCGCAAAAGACTACCGAAAAAGTGCGATCTTCTTTGGATCAATCGCGCCGGCTTGATGGAAAATCTCAACTGGTGGCCGATTTAAGCGCAGCGTTTGATGCCTACCAAGCAGCCGGGCTGAAAGCCACGCAGGGCATGTTGAACAAAAGCGTCTCACCTGAACAGGTGCAACGCATGAATGCGGCGCAAAAAGAATTGGCCCGCCAGATGCAACTCTCACGCCAGCAGGCCCATGTCACGCTAGACGAGCGTTTTACCGATTTGGCGGCTGCCCAGCGCAAAGGCCTGATGGTCAACATCATCACCGGCGTGCTGATTGTGCTGGGGCTGGGGCTGGGTTCGCGGGCCATTATTGCCTCGGTGTGGCGCGATTTGGGCGCGGAGCCAGAGGATGCCGCTAGGGTGGTGCGCTATGTTGGTCAGGGGAATTTGAGTGAGCGTATTGCCTTGCTGCCGAGCGATAGCAACAGCCTGATGGCCCATTTGCAATCCATGCAGCGCAATTTGACGGATGTCGTCACCCGTATTCGCAGCAGTGCCGAGGCGATGGCTACCGCCACCACGCAAATTGCCCACGGCAATGTCGATTTATCAGCGCGCACGGCGCAGCAGGCCAGCGCGCTAGAGCAAACTGCGGGCGCGATGGAGGCGCTGTCGGTCACGGTCAAGCGCAATCACGAAAGTGCGCAACACGCCAACGAGCTGGTGGGGGTAACTTCTAGCATTGCCGTCAAAGGGGGAGCAGTAGTAGCGCAGGTGGTCGATACGATGGAAGCCATCAACGGGTCATCGCGCAAAATTGCCGACATCATTGGTGTGATTGACGGCATCGCTTTTCAAACCAACATTCTGGCGCTCAATGCCGCCGTAGAAGCAGCACGGGCCGGTGAGCAAGGCCGGGGCTTTGCTGTGGTGGCCTCTGAGGTGCGCAGTTTGGCCGGGCGCAGTGCCGAGGCGGCCAAAGAAATCAAAACGCTGATTGGCAATTCGGTCAATAGCGTGGATGCGGGTTGCAAGCTGGTAGAAGAAGCGGGCAGCACCATGAGCCAGATTGTCGATAGCGTACAGCGCGCCGCCACCATCATGCAAGAAATCACCCAAGCCAGCCAGCAGCAGGCGCTGGACATCGACCAAGTCAAGCAGGCTGTGATCGAGATGGACTATGCCACGCGCGAAAATGCCGCTTCGGTTCAGGATGCAGCCACCGCTGCCCAATCGCTGGAGCAGCAGGCCAATGCGGTGGTGGATACGGTGAGTGTGTTTAAGGTCTAGCGTGGTTGATCCAGTGCCGCCAGCATCAAGGCGCTGGCGTTTTGGGCTGGTAGTCGCAGTAAGCGGCCACCGCGCATTCCCAGCAACGCGGTTTGCGTGCTTGGCACACATAGCGGCCCAGCAAAATTAGCCAGTGGTGCGCGCCCACCGCATAGGCATCGGGCACGCGCCGCAGCAGTTGTTGCTCTACCGCCAGTGGCGTTTTGCCCGGTGCCAGCCCGGTGCGGTTGCCAACCCGGAAGATATGTGTGTCCACAGCCATGGTGGGCTCGCCAAAAGCCACATTGAGCACCACATTGGCCGTTTTGCGGCCCACGCCGGGCAGTTGCTCTAATTCTTGGCGGGTGCGTGGCACTTCGCCGCCGTGGCGTTCGATCAGCAACTGGCAGGTGGCTAGCAAATGCCGTGCTTTGCTGCGGTACAGGCCAATCGTTTTGATGTAACCCTCTAGCCCTTCTTGGCCCAGCGCCAGCATCGCTTGCGGGGTGTTGGCTACTGGAAAGAGCAAGCGCGTGGCTTTGTTCACACTCACGTCCGTGGCCTGTGCCGATAACAGCACGGCAGTGAGCAGTTCAAAATGGCTTTGGTATTCCAGCTCGGTTTGTGGGTGGGGGTTGGCGGCTTGTAGGGTGGCGAAAAATGGTTCGATCAGTGCGGCTTTCATGGCGTGGCAGTGTAGGGCTTGGGCCGACGGGGGCACAATGTGAAGTTCACTTGTCCACCACCGATTTCTGTCATGCAATTTGCCTCCCGCCTCGACGCCATCGAAACCTCGGCCATCCGCGAACTGTTCAAGCTGCTGGGCAAGCCCGGCATCATCAGCTTTGCTGGGGGCTTTCCTGACAGCGCGATGTTCGATGTCGATGGTATTCGTGCCGCGACTGAGCGCGCCTTGAGCCAAGACCCCGGAGCGGCTTTGCAATATGGTGCCACCGAAGGTTATCTGCCCCTGCGCGAGCAACTAGCAGCCTTTATGGCTAGCAAGGGGGTGCAAGATGCTGCCCCAGAGCAGTTGATCGTGACCACGGGCAGCCAACAGGCACTGGATTTGATCGGCAAAACCATGATCAGCCCCGGCGACAAGGTGATTGTGGAAGGCCCGACCTTTCTAGCCACCATCCAATGCTTTCGCCTCTATGGTGCCGATATCGTGACGGCACCGATTGATGGTGATGGCGTGCAAACCGATGCGCTAGAGCAACTCATCATCGAGCACCGCCCCAAGCTGATTTACCTCATCCCCACCTTTGGCAACCCCAGTGGTGCCACCTTGAGCCGAGAGCGGCGCGTGCGCGTGTTGGAGCTGGCAGCGCAGTACCAAACGCTGGTGGTAGAAGACGATCCGTATGGCGATTTGTATTTCAATGCCGCACCGCCACCAAGCTTGCTGGCGCTGTCTAGCCAAGTGCCCGGCAGCCGCGACTGGCTGGCACACTGTGGTTCCCTGAGCAAAGTACTCTCGCCGGGCTTGCGCGTGGGCTGGCTGATGGCCCCGCCTGCCCTGTTGGCCAATGCGGTAATGTGCAAACAGTTTAGTGATGCCCACACCAGCACCTTTGCCCAAGCCGTGGCAGCGCAGTACCTGCAAGCGGGCCGGATGCCTGCCACGCTGGCCCATGTGCGCCAAGTCTATGCCGAGCGCGCCCAAAC
>JAIESZ010000285.1 GCA_019745615.1 Burkholderiaceae bacterium | reverse complement strand
CGGCTACAACATCACTTTGCCAACCCAGCGCTGTTGCAACGCGCCATCACGCACCGCAGTTTCAGTGCCGACCACAATGAGCGCCTAGAATTTTTGGGCGATTCGGTGCTCAACTTGGCCGTCTCCAGCCTGCTGTACCAGCGCCTGAGCCACCAGCCTGAGGGCGACTTGTCACGGGTGCGGGCCAATTTGGTGCGCGAGGGCACTTTGCACCAATTGGCGCTGCAATTGCAACTGCCCAACGTACTGCGCTTGGGCGAGGGTGAATCACGCTCTGGTGGGCAGCAACGGCCCTCCATCTTGGCCGATGCTCTAGAGGCGCTGATTGGCGCTGTCTATCTCGATGCGGGCTATACCGCAGCCGAGGCACTGGTGCATCGCTTGTTTGCCAACGTTGAGATCAACCCACAGATGCAGGCCGCCGCCAAAGATGCCAAAACGGCGCTGCAAGAATGGCTACAAGGGCACAAAATGAAACTGCCCCAATACACCGTGGTGGCTACCGCTGGGGCAGCCCACCGGCAGACCTTTGAGGTCGAATGCCACATTGCCGAACTCGAACTCACCGAGCGGGGCAGCGGTGCCTCGCGCCGCGCCGCAGAGCAAGCTGCCGCTGCCGCCCTGCTGACCCTCTTGAAAGCCAAAAAAATATGAACGCAGAACCCGCCAACGATTCCACCCCCGCAATCCCGCCAGCACAGCCCGATTTGGACGCCATGCTGGCTGCCGCCCAAGCGCCAGGGGCCACCCCCGCCGTAGAAGGGCAGCGCTGCGGGGTGATTGCGATTGTGGGCAAGCCCAACGTGGGCAAATCCACACTGCTCAATGCGCTGGTCGGGCAAAAAATCAGCATCACCTCGCGCAAGGCCCAAACCACGCGCCACCGCATCACGGGCATTCGCACACAGGGGGCGACGCAGTTTATTTTTGTCGATACCCCCGGTTTTCAGACCCGTCACGCCACAGCGCTGAACAAATCGCTGAACAAAACGGTGATGGGTGCCATTGGTGACGTCGATTTGATCTTGTTTGTGGTGGAAGCGGGCAGCTTTACTTTGGCCGATGCCAAGGTGCTCAGTTTGTTTAAGCCCGGCATCCCAACGCTGCTGATTGCCAACAAATTAGACAACGTACACCGCCGCGCCGAGATTGCCCCGTGGCTGCGCGATATGCAAGAGCGCCACCCGTTTGCCGAGTTTGTGCCCATGTCGGCCAAGAACAAGGGCGACATTGGCCGCCTGTACGGCATCTGCGAAAAATACCTGCCCGAAGCGCCTTGGTGGTATGCCGCCGACGAGCTGACCGACCGCAGCGAAAAGTTTCTCGCCTCCGAAACGGTGCGCGAAAAGCTGTTCCGCTTTACCGGCGACGAGCTGCCCTACACCTCCACCGTCATCATCGACAAGTTTGAGGAAGAAAAGAGCAAAGTCCACAAGCGCATGATCCGCATTGCCGCCACCATCGTGGTGGAGCGCGACAGCCACAAGGCGATGATTATTGGCGACAAGGGCGAGCGCCTGAAACGCATTGGCACCGAAACGCGCCAAGAGCTAGAAAAGCTCATGGACGCCAAAGTGTTTTTGGAGCTGTGGGTCAAGGTACGCTCTGGCTGGGCCGACGACGAGGCCCGTGTGCGCTCCTTCGGCTACGAATAAGCCTTGCCGTGGCCACTGCGCGCCGCTTTAGCCATGAACCAGCCTTTGTGCTGCACCGCTACGACTGGAGCGAGTCCAGCCTGATTCTGGAAGTGTTCACCCGCCACCACGGCCGCACGGCATTGGTGGCCAGGGGTGCAAAAAAGCCCAGTTCTAACTTTCGCCCGGTGCTGCTGCCCTTGCAGCCCCTGAGCCTGCACTGGACAGAAAGCGCCAGCCCAGCCACGGATGGCAGCGGCATCCACCCACTTAAAGGGGCGGAGTGGGTGGGTGGGCATATCCTGCCCATGGGCGACGCTCTGCTTTCGGGCACCTACCTCAATGAGCTGCTGCTGCGCCTGCTGGCCCGCCACGACCCCCACCCGGCCTTGTTTGATGCCTATGCCGCTGTGGTGCGCGTACTGGCCAGCGAGCATGGCGAGGCACTAGAACCCGTGCTACGCGCCTTTGAACTGTTGCTGCTGCGCGAACTGGGGCTGCTGCCAGCGCTCCATGCCCACACCCTGACCTTGGCCCCCTTGCAAGAACAGGCCCGCTATGCCTTGCTGCCCGACAGCGGCCTGTGCCACGCCCCGGCACAAGAGCGCGCCAGCCTGAGCGGCACACAATGGTTGCAACTCAATCAGGCTTTGGAGGGCACAGGCGTGCGCCTATCGGCCCTGCTACAAGCCTGCGCCCCGGTGGCGGCAGAACTCAAACCGCAGTTGCGTACCTTGCTGCAATACCATTGTGGCGCACCGCTGCTGCGCACCCGCCAGCTGATGATGGACATCCAAACCTTATGAATTCTTCTACTCCCGCCCACCGCACCGCCTTGTCGGTCAATGTGAACAAAGTGGCCTTGGTGCGCAATACGCGCCATTTGGGCATTCCCAGCGTCAGCCGTGCCGCGTTGCTGTGCCTGCAAGCCGGGGCGCAGGGTATTACCGTACACCCGCGCCCCGACGAGCGCCATATCCGCGCCCAAGACGTAACCGAGCTGGCTACCCTGCTGCAAAACTGGCCGGATCGGGAATACAACATTGAGGGCAACCCCTTTCATAACCTGATGGACTTTATCCGCAGCGTGCGCCCACATCAGGCAACCTTTGTGCCTGACGGTGAAGGCCAGTTCACCAGCGACCACGGCTGGAATTTGGCGCAAGATGCCGAACGCCTGCGCCCCCTGATCGCAGAATGCAGCGCGCTGGGCGTGCGCGTGAGCCTGTTCATGGACCCCATCCCAGAGCAAATGGCCGCCGCCAAGGCCGTGGGTGCCGACCGGGTGGAGCTGTACACCGAACCCTATGCCGCCGCTTGGGGCACGCCGCAACAGGCCCAAGAATTGGAACGCTACCGCGCTGCCGCCCAAGCGGCATTAGATGCAGACTTGGGCGTCAACGCTGGTCACGATTTGAACCGCGACAACCTCGCTGCCTTTGTGCATACCGTGCCCGGCTTGCTGGAGGTGTCGATTGGGCACGCCCTGATCGCTGATGCGCTAGAGCTAGGCTATGGCGCTACCGTGCGCGCCTACTTGGACTGCATCCAGCAAGGGACAGCAGCCAGCCCGGCATGATCTACGGCATTGGCACCGATATTTGCGACATCCGCCGCATTCAGGCCAGCCTAGAGCAGCATGGCGAACGCTTTGCTGCCAAAATTTTGACACCGACTGAACTGGCAGCATGGCAAGAGCGCCGCCGCCGCTCGCCGGAACGTGGCGTGCGTTTTGTGGCTACCCGCTTTTGCGCCAAAGAAGCCTTGAGCAAAGCGATTGGCTTAGGTATGGTGCTGCCCATGTCTTGGCAGGCTTGCCAAATCACCACGCTCGATAGCGGCCAACCAGCACTACTCACGCATGGCGCTTTGCACGACTGGTTGCAAGAGCGTCAACTCAGTATCCACCTCAGCATCAGCGACGAGCAAGACTATGCTGTGGGCTTTTGCGTGGTAGAAAAACTCCCTTTGTCTCCTCTTCATCCTCCTTCTTGCGCATGACCAACACCCATTCCCCCCTGATTTTGGACGTGGCTGGCACCGAACTGACCGACACCGACCGCCGCCGTCTGGCCCATCCGCTCACGGGTGGGGTGATTTTGTTTGCCCGCAACTGGCACAGCCGTGCACAACTGGTGCAACTGACCGCTGCCATCAAGGCCGTGCGTGGCGATTTGCTGATCTGCGTCGATCACGAAGGTGGGCGCGTGCAGCGTTTTCGCAGTGATGGTTTTACGCACCTGCCGCCCATGCAGGCGCTGGGTACGCTGTGGCAGCGTGATAGCGCCAAGGGCAAAAACAAAAAAGGCCACAAAGCCAGCAAAAAGGGCAAGAAACGCACTGGCTTCTTGAGTAGCAGTGCCCTCAAGGCCACCAATGCCGCCACGGCAGCGGGTTATGTGCTGGCCAGCGAGCTGCGCGCCTGTGGCGTGGATTTCAGCTTTACCCCAGTGTTGGATTTAGATTGGGGCAGCAGCGGCGTAATTGGCGACCGCGCCTTTGGCCGCGACCCGCGCACCGTAACCCTGCTAGCCAAAAGCCTGATGCATGGCTTGCTGCAAGGCGGCATGGCTAACTGCGGCAAGCATTTTCCGGGGCATGGCTATGTCAAGGCCGACTCGCATACCGAAGTGCCGGTGGACAAGCGCAGCCTAAAAAAAATCTTGGCCGATGATGCCGCGCCCTACCCTTGGCTGCGCAGCAGCCTGACCAGCATCATGCCAGCGCACGTCATCTACCCGAAAGTGGATAGCCGCCCGGCAGGCTTTTCTAGCCGCTGGCTGCAAGATATTCTGCGCCAACAAATGGGCTTTGATGGGGCCATTTTCAGTGACGATTTGAGCATGGAAGGCGCGCGCCGCTTGGACGGCCAAACCGTGAGTTATACCGATGCCGCCGTGGCTGCCTTGCAAGCCGGTTGCGATTTGGTGCTGCTGTGCAACCAAAGCCTAGGTGATGGTGCTGCCATTGACGAACTGCTCGATGGCTTGAGTGCCGCCCACACCCAAGGCGACTGGCAACCCAGCGCCGACAGCGAAGCGCGCCGCATGGCCTTGCTGCCCCTGACGCCACCGCTGCCGTGGGATGAACTGATGTTCCAGCCAGCGTACCAGCAAGCGCTGGAACTGTTGCCATCCAACTGAACTGTCATAGGGCTACGCCATGCCACCCCCCTCCAACTGGTTTGAAACCCTGACGGGCTTTGCCGAGGTTGACTACCATGATGTCCAGCGCAAGCTACAGGTGCAGGGTCAACGGCTGATCTCTTTGGTCAACCAACGCAGCTTTGGCATTGGTTATTTGGAAACACCGACGCTGGCTGCGCTACGTGAGCGGGCACTGCCACTGCAAAGCGCTGTATCAGGGGAGTTGGTGGTACGCAATACCATCGCCAATGCCTACGCACTGCATACCCAGCCAGAGACAAACCACGCACTCATCCAAGTGGCATCGCAATTTAATCTGCTGGAAATGACCGATTACAGAGTCACTCCAGAACATGGTGTGACCCGTTACCAGTGGGATCACACCCAAGGCCCAGCCTGTGCGATGGCAGCGGGGGCAGCTACTATCTATCGCAACTACTTTGTGCCGCTGGAAGGCCAGGTAGGGCAAACCGAAAACTGCCAAATTAATACATTGCAAGACCTGAGCAGAGCCTTGGGGGTAGAGCAGACCATGCCTATGCACAATGGCTATGCCCTGCCATCGGTGGCTACACTGGAGCAGATCAATGCCCTGCTCCTCCGTGCCGATGAACCGCAGCGCGATGCTTGGCGAGCGCAATTGCGCATTGGTCTACATTGGGATGTGGAAGTGACGGCCCAAGGTGCGGCGCTGGATCAACAGGTTTCGCAAGCCTTTTGTTCGGCCTTGCCGGTGGCCTACAGCCGGGCTGATGCCCACCTCTGGGAGCCTTTTGCCCGTTTGGTGCTCGAAGCCGCTTATGAGGCTACGCTGTGGGCTGCCGTGCTGAATGCTGCCAAGCGCAAAAATCCTAGGGTGTACCTCACCTTGCTGGGGGGCGGTGCCTTTGGTAATCACCGAGATTGGATTGTGCAGGCCATCGTCCGGAGTCTGCAACGTTTTCAAGGCGTGGGGCTAGAGGTGCATTTGGTCAGCTATGGCAGCATAGCCCCAGATTTACAAGCATTAGCCACCTGAAGCGACTATGTACTGCCCAGCCCACTTTCAACAAAATCAGCCTGAGTTGCTTTTGGGGCTGATAGAGGCGTTTCCGTTTGCCACGGTGGTAGCCAATGGGCCATCGGGCTTGGTGGCAGACCATCTCCCGGTGTTCCATCGCCCGGTGCCCAATGGATGGGGCCAATTGATAGGGCATGTGGCGAAGAATAATCCGCTATGGCGGTGCGCCCCAGAGCAAGAACTGCTCTTGATTTTTCAAGGCCCATCCACCTATATCTCGCCCCAGTGGTACGCCAGTAAACCCATAGATGGCAAGGTGGTTCCCACTTGGAACTATGCGGTGGTGCATGTCTATGCCACCCTCAAAGCGCTGCACGCGCCTGACGACATTCTAGAAATCGTCACGCAACTCACCCAGCAGCACGAAGCAGCGCAGGCGCAGCCGTGGCAGGTGTCTGATGCGCCTGCTGATTTCATCCAGAAGATGCTCGGTGGTATTGTGGGCGTAGAGTTCTCGATCCAACGGATACAAGGCAAATGGAAAGCAAGTCAAAACCAATCGGCACCCAACCAAGGCCGTGTGGTGGAGGGGCTGTTACAGCAAGGCACGGCACCCGCGTTGCAGATGGCCGAACTGGTCAAGAAGTCTTTGGGCGCTCAGTGATGCGTGCGTACGTTCTGGCTCTGGTGGCCGTAGCCAGCTTGGGGGGCTGCGCCTCGGAGCAATGGTATGGCGCGGGCCAGCTTTGGCAGCGCCAAGAGTGCAACAAGATGCTCGATGCCCAGCAGCGCAGCCGCTGTATGGCCAGCACCAGCAGCTCGTATGAGCAATACCAGCGCCAGCGCCAAGCTACCGAAGGCACGCAGTAGCGCGTAGCCTTATGCAACGATGGTGAGCTTGGCTACCGCCAATGCCAGCCATTTGCTGCCGTGGCGGCCAAAGTGAACGTGGGCGCGGGCATCATCTCCCGTGCCTTCAATCGCCAACACCTTGCCCTCGCCAAACTTGGTATGAAACACCGCTGTGCCGGCACGCAGCCCATGCGACGGCGTGGCTTTTTGCACTGGCACCGGCGGGCTGGCAAAGGTCTCGGTTTTGCTGCCTGCGCTGCCCTTGCTGTAGGCGCTGTAACCGCCATAGCTGTTGCCTTGGCTGGCACGGGGCGCAAAACTGCCAAAGCTGTTGCGCTGGGGTGTCAGCCATTTCAGGGCGCTGTCGGGCAGTTCCTGAAAGAAGCGGCTTTTCTCGTTGTAGCGTGTCTGGCCGTGGAGCATCCGGGTTTGTGCGTGGCTGAGGTACAGGCGCTGGCGCGCACGGGTGATGGCCACATACATCAAGCGGCGCTCTTCTTCAAGGCCATCGCGTTCCCCTGCTGATTGGTCGTGCGGAAACAGCCCTTCCTCCAACCCACTGATAAAAACGCAGTCAAACTCCAGCCCCTTGCTGGCATGAACGGTCATGAGTTGCACAGCTTCTTGACCGGCTTGGGCTTGGTTGTCGCCCGCTTCCAGCGCTGCATGGGTCAAAAAGGCAGCCAAAGGCGAGAGCGTCTCGCCGGTATCGCCATCCACAAGGTCGGGCAGGGGGGAGGTAGGGACGCCATGCTCATCCACCGGCAGCGCCACCGCATCGCGGCCAAAGCCTTCTAAAGTGACAAAGCTCTCGCCCGCATTGACCAGTTCTTCTAAATTTTCGACACGGTCGGCTCCGTCTTTGTCTGCACGGTAATGCGCCACTAGGCCACTGGCTTGCAGCATCTGGTCGATGATGGTGCGCAGGTTTTGGCCTTGGGTTTGTTCGCGCAGCACCTGCACCAGCGCAACAAAATGATTCAGCTTGGCCCCGGCGCTGCCCGGCACCAACGATACGGCATCGTGCAGCGAACAGCCACTGCTGCGGGCGCTGTCTTGCAAAATTTCGACACTGCGAGCACCAATGCCGCGTGGCGGAAAGTTAACCACACGCATAAAGCTGGTGTCGTCGTGCGGGTTTTCTAGCAGGCGCAAATAGGCCAAGGCGTGCTTGATTTCGGCACGCTCAAAAAAGCGCAGGCCACCATAGACGCGGTACGGAATGCGGGCATTGAACAGCGCCGATTCAATCACCCGGCTTTGGGCGTTGCTGCGGT
>JAIESZ010000143.1 GCA_019745615.1 Burkholderiaceae bacterium | reverse complement strand
CCTGATTTTAGAGGGACAAAATGCACCGACTCCAGAATGCTTTTTTTTAGCCCTTGGGGGGTTTTGTCCACTACCAGCAGCACCTGCTTGCCACCAGAGACCACAGTGGGCGCTACCAAGCGTCCGCCTACGGCCAGTTGTTCGCACCAGCCAGCAGGCAGGACTTCACCACCGGCAGCAGCAATAATGCCTGCATAGGGGGCACCCTTGGGGTAGCCCAACATACCGTCGCCCAGCATCAGATGCACATTCATGAGCTGCATGGGGCGCAAATTGACGCGGGCACGCTCGTGCAGGCCACGCAAACGCTCCATAGAATACACCTCACGGGCTAGGCGACTGAGCACAGCGGCTTGGTAACCGCAGCCGGTACCTATCTCTAGTATCCGCCCTAAGCCACCGGCAGACTTGGCAATTTCGGCCCCCAGCAGCAGCTCGGCCATGCGCGCCACAATGCTAGGTTTAGAGATGGTCTGGCCCAGCCCGATGGGCAGGCTGGTGTCTTCGTAGGCTTGGTTGACCAGTCCGCTATCAACAAAGCGGTGACGCTCTACCGCGCCCATGGCTTGCAACACTGGCGCGGAGCTAATGCCGGCAGCGGCCAGTCTTTGCACCATGCGGGCGCGCACCGCTGCCGAATCCATACCCACCCCCACCGGGGTGGCCAAGGACGGCAGGGCCGCCCCCGGCTTGCGCGGTGCCGGTGCGGGCACCGCTGCCGGTGTGTTGCCCGAAAGCTGCGCAATACGGGCAGGAAACCCAGGCCGACGTGGCTGCTGCATTAGTCCCCCTTGTCTGGCGTGGCCGCCACGGGGGCCATTGCAACCGCTTGCCAAGCGCTCAAGTGCTCGTAATCGGTCAAGTCTACGCGCAGTGGCGTCAGGGAGACATGGCCTTGTGCCGTGGCATAAAAATCCGTGCCTTCGCCGTTGTCTTTGGCCGCGCCAGCACCACCAATCCAGTACATGGTCTCGCCACGCGGGCTTTGCTGGGTAATGACGCGCTCGGCGGCATGGCGTCGACCCAAGCGGCACCACTGCGCCGGACGCAGCGCCTGCAAGGGCAAATTGGGAATATTGACATTAAGCAACCAAGGCTCCAAGCCGATGCGCTGCTGCGCTTGCAACTGCAACACGATCTGGCGGGCCTGCTGGGCTGCGGCTTCTAACTCGCCCCAGCCTTTGTCTACCTGCGAAAAGGCAATGGAGGGAATGCCAAACAAATAGCCTTCCATGGCTGCGCCCACGGTGCCAGAATAAATGGTGTCATCGCCCATGTTGGCCCCATTGTTGATGCCAGACACCACCAAATCGGGCCGGTAGCCGAGCAAGCCCGTCAGGGCAATATGCACACAATCAGCAGGGGTACCATTGACATAGCGAAACCCGTTGGCCGCCGTGTGTACATACAAAGGCGAATGCAGCGTCAGGGCATTGGATTTGGCACTGTTGTTGTGTTCTGGGGCCACCACCTCGACATCGGCCACAGCAGACAAGGCCGCATGGAGCGCCACAATGCCAGGGGCTTGGTAGCCGTCGTCGTTGGAAATAAGAATTTTCATGGCGGATAAGCTGGGGCGGAGTGACACCAATTGTAGGCGGCTGGTGTGGTAGGGTAACGGCTTGCAGCAACAGTGCTTTGCAAATGGGCAGTTTGTCTGCCACACTCGCCGGCCCTGCTGCCCCACTTTTCTTTGTACCGGTGCCCTGCTATGGCGCAACGCCCCCCTTCGGATATAGCGCGCGAAACCTTTAAACAACTGGCGGTGCGCCGCCTGTCGCCCACGCCTGCCAATTATCAAGCACTGTATGACGAGATTGCAGAAGTGCGCTCGCCAGTGCCCTTTCCTGAAGGGCCGCTGCGCTATATCCTGCGCGTTATTCCGGGGCAAACCCCAGCGCAAAAACGCCTGCTAGAGCAGTTTGAGTCTGCCGTAGCCCTGCACGATTGGGCCGGACTGCAAAACGTGCTGGTAGCCTATGCCAAGCTGGGCTTGCACCCCCTTGAAACCAGCAACGCCGAGCCGCCACCGCCGCCAGGCACCACCACCGCACTGGCCGTGGTACTGCCCAACGAGCTGGCAGAACAAATCGCCCGCATGGTCGAATACACCCTCCCAGCACTAGACTCTGAGGACGCGCGCGTACACATGCTGGGTGAGCAGTTGATTCAATTTTTGCGCCAGCCCGAACCCCCAGCTAGCACGGCACAGCTCATGCTGGCCAACTTTAGCTACCGGCTCTCTTTTGCCACCGAAGACCAAGCTGCCATCCGCAACACCCTGCTGGAGCTGCTGCACATGATTTTTCAGAACATTGCTGCTCTCAGTAGCGATGACCAATGGCTCAACGGCCAAGCTGAAGCACTGATGGCGGCCACCTCGCAAACCTTGTCACTGCGCCGCTTAGATGATGTGCGCCTGCGGCTCAAGGATGTGATTTTTAAGCAAACTGAGGCCAAGGGCCGCATGGTAGAAGCCCAAGAGCAAATGAAGGAGCTGCTGGCGGTGTTTATTGACCGGCTCGCCACCTTCAGCCAAAGCAGTGGCCAATACCAAGAGCAGATCGAACGTTGTGCTGCGCAGTTGGACAAGGCCACGGCACTGCACGAAATTACCCCGGTGCTCAAAGAAGTGATGGCCGCCACCCGGTCGCTGGCACTCGATAGCCGTGTGACCCACGGCGAGCTGTCTGATCTGCGCCAACGCACCGAAGAAAAGCACGCCGAAATGGCCCGGCTGCAACAAGAACTCGATCGCGTCAGTGCCCAAGCCCGCCACGACCCCCTCACCGGCACCCTCAACCGCAAAGGGCTAGACGAGGTGATGGAGCGCGAGCTAGCTCGCGCCCGTCGCCAAGGCACTCCGCTGTGCTTTGCCCTGCTCGATGTAGACAACTTCAAGCAAATCAACGACACCCTTGGGCATGAAACTGGAGATGCCGCACTGGTGCATCTGGCCGACGTGATACGTGAGGTGATGCGCCCCCAAGATCTGCTGGCACGTTACGGCGGCGAGGAGTTTGTGCTCGTGCTGCCCGACACCACTCTGGTGAAAAGTATGGATGCTATGCAGCGCCTGCAACGCGAGTTGAGCACCCGGTTTTTCTTGCAAGGGCCAGAAAAAGTGTTGATTACCTTCAGTGCCGGGGTGGCAGAAATCGAGAGTGGCGAAACCAGCACCGAGGCATTGCGCCGCGCCGATCAAGGTATGTATTTGGCCAAGCGCTCAGGCAAAAATCGGGTCATGGCGGCCTAAACAAAGCCACACCCTCTTTGCTATGTCCATCAGCCATGCTTTGCCAAAGGCACAGGTGGTATGGCGGCGTACCCTCACTACGCTGGCGGTGGTCAGCAGTGTGGGGTTGCTCGCTTGTACTGGCTTGCCCCAGCGCAGCCCAGACAGCGGCCCGGCCCCCTTGCAGCCTGAAGCTGCCTCAGGCTACACCCCCAAACCCGGCTGGGCCTATCCGCGCTTTGCCGTGGCCGCCGCCCATCCCTTGGCCGTACAGGCAGGCCAGCAAATGCTCCAAGCCGGAGGCACAGCGATAGATGCTGCCGTGGGAGTACAAATGGTGCTGTCACTGGTAGAACCCCAATCGAGTGGCATTGGCGGCGGTGCTTTTTTGCTCTATGCCGATGGAGTGCAGGTGCAAGCCTACGATGGCCGCGAAACCGCTCCAGCCGGTGTGCATGAGCGCTGGTTTTTACGCCCAGACGGCCAACCGCTGGGGTTTCATGATGCCGCAGTAGGAGGCCGGGCGGTAGGGGTACCCGGCATGGTGCGTATGCTAGAGCTGGCGCACCGCGAGCATGGTCGCTTGCCGTGGGCAGCCTTGCTGCAACCCGCCATTGCACTGGCCGAGCAGGGCTTTGCCATCGGCCCCCGTTTGCACCAACTACTGGGACAAGATCGTTTTTTGGCCCAAGACCCAGTGGCACGGGCCTATTTTTATGATCCACACGGCCAGCCTTGGCCCATAGGGCATGTGCTGCGCAACCCTGAGCTGGCCGTGGTGTTGCGGGCCGTAGCCCAACACGGAGCGCAAGCTTTGCACGAAGGGCCCATTGCACAAGCCATTGTGGCCAAAGTGCAAGGCCACGCCCACAACCCAGGCACCCTGAACCTAGCAGATTTAGCTACCTACCAGCCGCGCAAACGCCAAGCCCTGTGCAGTAGCTACGCAGTGCAGACGCGCAGCTATTGGTTGTGTGGCTTTCCTCCACCCAGTGCAGGCGGCATCGCAGTGGGGCAAATTTTGGGCATCCTGCAACACACCGCCGCTGCCACCATGCCATTGCAAAATGGTGCCCCCTCGGCGCAGTGGTTACACCAGTACCACGAAGCGGCCCGACTGGCTTGGGCCGACCGGGCGCAGTATGTTGCAGACCCAGACTTTGTCCCGGCACCGGCTGGCCATTGGGCCAGCCTACTGGAGCCCAGCTATTTGGCCGAACGCGCGCGCCTGATTGGCCCACAACCGATGCAAACTGCACCCGCAGGGCAACCAGCCAACGCCAGCACAGCCCACTACGCGCCAATGCCTGAACAGGCAGAATACGGCACCAGCCACATCAGTATCGCCGACGCTGAGGGCCACACTTTGGCCATGACCAGCTCTATTGAAGACCAGTTCGGAGCCCGCCAGATGGTCAGCACCAACCCCCAGCGCTTGGGCGGTTTTTTGCTTAATAACCAACTGACCGATTTCAGTTTTACGCCCACTGATACCAACGGACAGCCGATTGCCAACCGCATCGAACCCGGCAAACGGCCACGCTCTTCAATGGCCCCCACCTTAGTGCTTGACGCCCATACCGGTCAGGTGCTGACCAGTGCAGGCAGCCCTGGTGGTGCTCTTATCATCCATTACACCGCCAAGGCTCTATACGGTATGTTGCAGTGGGGCTTGTCACCACAGCAAGCCATTGATCTGCCCAATTTTGGCACCTTAGGCGGGGCTTTGTTACTAGAAACCGGGCGTTTTGACACCGGCACCGTACAAGGGCTACAAACCCAAGGCAGTCCAGTCAAGTCTATGGCGATGACCAGCGGTTTGCATATTTTGCACCGTGTTCAATCCAATGGCCAGCCAGTATGGCAAGGTGGCGCAGATCCACGCCGTGAAGGTATTGTGCTGGGCAATTGAGCCTGTCCAGCCACTTCTTTACAGTTTGCACATACATACACCTTGTGGATGCAGGAACCGGGCATATATCCATCGAGATCTTGTGTATTTGAATGGGTTTATGGCGCAAGGCGCACACTTACGATAATATAATGCCTTCTTTTTAATCCCTTATTGCAAACATCATGTCCAATTACAAAGAACTCCTGAAAAAGCGTGACATTCTTGAAGCCGAAATCCAAGAGGCCCGTCGTGCTGAGTTGGGTGCAGCACTGCAAACCGTGCGCGCTTTGGTGAATGAATTCCAATTGACCGAAGCGCAAGTTTTTGCTGCGCCACGTGGCCGTGGTGCGCTGCCAGGTGCCAATGCTGGTACCAAAGTGGCCCCTAAGTACCGTGATCCAGCTACTGGCCAAACGTGGACTGGCCGTGGCAAGGCACCGAAATGGATTCAAGGCCAAAACCGCGAGCAATTCGTCATTTAATGGCCTGCTGGCCCTGTCCACTTGAGCGGGCAGGGCTCTTTTTTCTCCGGTGCCTGCATAAAAAAACCGCCAGCGCATACAACACCCACCCATGTGGGTTCAATTTGGCATGAGAAAACAAGTCTTGATTGCCGGTGGTGGTATTGGTGGAATGGCCTCTGCACTAGGGGCTGTACGTGCTGGCTGGGATGTTCGTTTATACGAACGCTCCTTGGCATTCACTGAAGTGGGTGCCGGTGTGCAACTCGGCCCCAATGTTGTGCGTTGTTTACAAGCCTGGGGATTACAACAGGGTTTGCAGGCCGTAGCAGCATTTCCTGATCGTTTACAGGTACGCAGCGCACTCAGTGGCCAAACTCTGGGCACGCTGCCACTAGGCGCACAAACCATACAGTCTTATGGTGCCGCTTACGCGACCATTCACCGTGCTGATTTGCATCAGTTATTGCTCGATGCCGTACGCCCTTACACTGAGGTGCAACTCAATCAAGGCATCTCCATCGATAGCTACACCCCATCCGATAGCGTGGTGCTAGTGCGCACCAGCCAAGGTAAAGATATTGAAGGTGATGCACTGATCGGCGCCGACGGCGTACGCAGCCGCATCCGCACCCAATTACTGGCCGATGGCCCGCCCCGCAGCACCGGCCATTTGGCCTACCGAGCACTAGCGCGCCAAGCTGCCTTGCCCAAACGCCTGCGCACCCAGCAAGTCACTGCTTGGCTAGGCCCACGCCTGCATGTCGTGCAATACCCGGTACGTCGGGGTGAATGGCAAAATCTAGTGGTCATTGTGCAAGGCCCGGCCCCCGATGATCTGGAGCACTGGGACCATGCCGCCAATGCGGCTGATTTGGCCCAAGCCTTGGCCGGAACCTGCACTGCCTTACAAGACATCATTCGTGCTGTGCCCGCCACCGGCCAAGGCTGGCGGCTCTGGCCCTTGGCCGACCGCCCCCCGGTGCGCCATGCCGACCAAATGGCACAGGGTCTGGTAGCCTTGCTGGGCGATGCCGCCCACCCTATGCGTCCTTATTTGGCCCAAGGCGCAGGCATGGCCATTGAAGATGCAGTGCAGCTACAAAATGCACTGTCCATGCACGACCTCGAAGTGTCCTTGCGCCTGCGCCGCTATGCGCTCAACCGCTGGCAACGCAATGCACGGGTGCAGGCTCGCTCGCAGCGCAATGGGCGCATTTTTCATGCCACCGGGCTGGTACGCTGGGGGCGTGATTTGTCCATGCGTTTATTGGGTGAGCGCCTGTTAGATGTGCCTTGGCTCTACCGGGGTGGCCCAATGCAGCACCATTTTTAATAAAGGCTTGGGGCTGCCATCTTCGTTGGTATCAGGCTACAGGCTGCGCAATACAGCCCGCACCGGCGAAGCATCGGCCTGTGTCAGACGCAAGGGCAGAGCAATCAGCTCATAGTCGCCCTCAGGCACGGCATCAAGCAGCAAATTTTCTAGCACGCGCAGGCCACGCTGCCACAATACTTGGTGGCTGGGCAATTGGCTGCTGTCGGCCAAATCCACGCTGGCGCTGTCGGTGCCTACCAGCAGCACACCAGCATCGGCCAAGCGCTCTAACGTGTCTGGCGCAAAGGCTGTTAAGCACGCATCCCACTGCGTCGGGGCTTGATGGTAGGTGCGCACCAACACACGCGGAGGCAAATCAACCAGCGCATGGGCCAAATGCTGCCACTCAATGAACGGGCCACAGGCCATCACATGGATCACGCGGCACGGCCCAATAAAAGGCTCCAGCGCCAGCAGGCCCACGGCAGCGCCATCGGCGGCATAGTGCAAAGGAGCATCAGCATGGGTGCCGACATGCGGTGACAGGGTGATGGCGCTGAGATTGACTGGGCCATCCTCGGGCAGGCGAGCGCACCAGCGCTGCGCATAGGCCACATCACCCGGATACACCGGGCTACCCGGATGCACCGGGGCCGAAATATCCCAGAGCTGGCGCATGGCGTGCGTTAGAGCACCGGCCCTTGCAGCGCGGGCAAGCCGTGGCGCTGGCGGGCCTTGTCACAGGCAGGATCACCCGCTGCAAACTCGCGGCAAGGCGAAGGACGCCACTCGTAAATGCCGCAGGCCACTTTTTCACCAATCTTGCCCGTCAAGGCAGCGCAACGCGCCCGCAGATGATCCGTGCCGCGCATCCGACAGAGGGTGTCGGTAATGGTATCGGCCAAGCCATCGGGCACCTTGCCACCGCGCTCTTGCAGCTCGTATACCGAAAAATCGACACGAAAGCTAGCGCAGCAAGCCCCGCAACT
>JAIESZ010000016.1 GCA_019745615.1 Burkholderiaceae bacterium | reverse complement strand
TTTCTGATGCAGCAAATGGAATGGCGCGAAGCCCTTGAAGAAGCCAAAACCCTTGCAGAAATCGACGCCCTAGAGCGCGAAGTGCGCCAAGCGCAAAAAGCCGGGCTAGAGCGCTGCGCCACGCTGATCGACACGCAACAAGACTTTGCGGCTGCGGCCCAGCAAGTCAGAACCCTTATGTTCATTGCGCGTTTTGCCCACGACGTAGGGCAGCGCCAAGATCAACTGGGACAATAAGGCCCTCTCCGTATCCCACAAAAGAAAAAATTCATGGCGCTGTTGCAGATTTCCGAACCCGGCCAGTCCCCCAACCCCCACCAGCGGCGCATTGCCGTGGGCATTGATCTGGGCACCACCCATTCGTTGGTGGCTGCCGTGCGCAATGGCGTCGCCGAATGCCTGCCCGACGATGAGGGCCGAGTGCTGTTGCCCTCTATCGTGCGCTACCTAGAAGGGGGCAAACGCCAGATTGGTCATACCGCCGCCGCCGCACAGGCCGATGATGCCAGCAACACCATTGCCTCGGTCAAGCGCTTTATGGGCCGGGGGCTGGCCGACATCACCCAGCCAGACAAACTGCCCTATGCGCTGGTCGGTGCCGATGGGGGCGCAGCCACCACAACCGGCATGGTGCATCTGGCTACTGCCGGGGGCGTGAAATCGCCGGTAGAAATCAGCGCCGACATTCTGGCCACGCTGCGCTACCGTGCTGAAGACACCTTCAACGACGACCTGTATGGGGCGGTGATTACCGTCCCTGCCTACTTTGACGACGCCCAGCGCCAAGCCACCAAGGATGCAGCCCAATTGGCCGGTATCCACCTGCTGCGCCTGATCAACGAACCCACCGCCGCAGCCATTGCCTACGGCTTAGACAACGCCAGCGAGGGCGTCTATGCCGTGTATGACTTAGGCGGCGGCACGTTTGATATTTCCATCCTGCGCCTCACGCAAGGCGTGTTTGAAGTCATTGCCACCGGGGGCGACTCGGCACTCGGCGGTGACGACTACGACGCCGCGCTGGCCGACGCAGTGCTGGCTCCCTTGGGCATCGCCTTGCACACCCCAGCAGACAAAACGGCGGCCCGCTTGGCGGCCCGTGCCTGCAAAGAAGCTCTGACCGCCCACGACAGCGCGCTGTTCAGTGCCACGTTGGCCGGAACCGCCATCGCGCAAACCGTACAGCGCAGCGATTTTGAAGCCGCTACCGCCCACCTCACCGCCCGCTCGCTGGCCGCTGTGCGCCGCGCCCTGCGCGATGCCCAACTGGCGGTGGATGAAGTACAAGGCGTGGTCATGGTCGGCGGCTCTACTCGGATGCCACACATTCAGCAAGCCGTGGGCGCATTTTTTGGCCGCACACCCCTCACCAACCTCAACCCCGACGAAGTGGTGGCCTTGGGCGCAGCCATTCAAGCCAATCAATTGGCGGGCAACAACACCGCTGGCGATTTGCTGCTGTTGGATGTGATTCCGCTGTCCTTGGGCATTGAAACGATGGGCGGCTTGGTTGAACGCATTGTCTCGCGCAACGAAACCATCCCCACGGCCAAAGCGCAAGACTTCACCACCTACAAAGACGGCCAGACCGCACTGGCACTGCACGTCGTGCAAGGCGAGCGCGATTTGGTGCAAGATTGCCGCAGCTTGGCCCGCTTCGAGCTGCGCGGTATTCCGCCGATGGCCGCTGGGGCGGCGCGTATCCGCGTCACCTTTACCGTGGATGCCGATGGCCTGCTGTCGGTCAGTGCGAAAGAGCAAATCAGTGGCGTCGAGGCCCATATCGACGTCAAGCCCTCTTATGGCCTGAGCGATGAGCAAATCGCCACCATGTTGCAAGAGGGCTTTGCTACCGCCGCCCAAGACATCCAAGCGCGTGCGCTGGTAGAAGCCCGCGTCGATGCCGACCGCATGTTGCTGGCGACACAAAGCGCCTTGGACATTGACAGCCACCTGCTACAAAACGACGAGCGCACCACCATTGACGCCTTAATGGCTGCCCTGCGCCAGCAAAAAGACAGCGATGATGCCGCCGCCATTGAGGCCGCCACCCAAGCGCTGGCCAAAGGCACCGAGAGCTTTGCCGCCCAACGCATGAACCAAGGCATTCGCCAAGCGCTGGCCGGTAAAAACGTCCAAAGCCTATAAATTGACCCCCACACCTTATGCCAGTTATCAAAATCCTGCCCCACGCCGAGTTCTGCCCCCAAGGCACTGAAATCAACGCCCCTGCGGGCACTTCCATTTGTGAAGCCCTGCTAGAAAACCACATCGCCATTGAGCACGCCTGCGACATGAGCTGTGCCTGTACCACCTGCCACGTCATCGTGCGCGAAGGCTATGCCTCGCTCAATGCGGCAGAGGAAGAGGAAGAAGACCTGCTCGACCGCGCTTGGGGCCTAGAGCCACAATCGCGCCTGAGCTGTCAGGCCATTGTGGGCGCGCAAAATCTGACGGTAGAAATCCCCAAATACACCATCAACCACGCCAGAGAAAACCACTGAGATGCTGCGCCAGATCATCCTCGACACCGAAACCACCGGCCTGTCGGCAGACAACGGCGACCGCATCATTGAAATCGGCTGCGTGGAGATGGTGGCCCGCAAGCTCACGGGCAACAACAAGCATTTTTACCTCAATCCGGGACGCGATAGCCACCCAGATGCCCTGCGCATCCACGGCATCAGCAACGAGTTTTTGAAAGACAAACCCAAGTTTGAGGCCGTGGTGGACGAACTGCTGGACTATTTACAAGGTGCCCAGCTCATCATCCACAACGCGCCGTTCGATGTGGGCTTTTTGAACAAAGAGCTAGAACTGACGGGCCGCCCGCCCCTGCGCCACTTTGTCGGTGAGATCA
The DNA here is from genome assembly GCA_019745615.1 of Burkholderiaceae bacterium. Taxonomy (GTDB): domain Bacteria; phylum Pseudomonadota; class Gammaproteobacteria; order Burkholderiales; family Burkholderiaceae_C; genus Simplicispira. Next base: position 4,973 of record JAIESZ010000016.1, on the reverse strand, counting down.
CCGACACGCTGGTGATGGCCAAGGAGATGTACCCCGGCAAGCGCAACTCGCTTGATGCGCTGTGCGACCGCTTGGGCGTGGACAACTCCGGGCGCACCCTGCACGGTGCGCTGCTCGATGCCGAGCTGCTGGCCGATGTGTATATCAACCTCACCCGTGGCCAAGATGCCCTGCTGGTGATAGAGGAAGACGCCCAAAACACCGGCAGCAGCCAGCACATCACACTCGATTTGCAAAGCATCCAACTGCCCATTGTGTTTGCCACCGAGCAAGAACAGGCATCCCACGAGGCCGTGCTGGCGCAGATCGACAAAGCCAGTGGTGGCAAAACGGTTTGGCGCACGCAGCAAAACGGCTAAAAACTGTGACATAATAGCGGTCTTGTCATTAAGACACGGGTGATTAGCTCAGCGGTAGAGCACTGCCTTCACACGGCAGGGGTCACATGTTCGATCCATGTATCACCCACCACAATTTGCGGCTTTGGTTTTTCTGATCAAGGCCATTGGGTGATTAGCTCAGCGGTAGAGCACTGCCTTCACACGGCAGGGGTCACATGTTCGATCCATGTATCACCCACCACAAAATTGAAAGAAATCAAGGACTTGTCCATTAGGCCAAGTCCTTTTTCTTTGCCCCATCCATTCAGATCACAGCACGGCCAGCCCAACCGTCAGCTTCCCGCAAGCACAGCCTGAATAATTATGAATTCAAAATTGCCACGACTGTGCGCCCCTCTCGGAGACATTGCATGACCAGCTACGCCGACTTCCACCAACGCTCCATCACCGAGCGCGATGCCTTTTGGGCCGAGCAGGCCCGCCTGATTGACTGGCACACGCCCCCAGAACAAATTTGCGACTACAACAACCCGCCTTTTGCACGCTGGTTTGTAGGCGGCACCACCAACCTGTGCCACAACGCCGTCGATCGCCACTTGGCCGAGCGGGCCGACCAAGCCGCGCTGGTAGCCATCTCCACCGAGACCAACACCGAACGCAGCTACAGCTTTGCCGAACTGCACCAAGAAGTGCAACGCATGGCCGCCAGCCTGCAAGCACTGGGCGTAAAAAAGGGCGACCGCGTCCTGATTTACATGCCCATGATTGCCGAGGCCGCTTTTGCCATGCTGGCCTGCGTGCGTATTGGCGCACTGCATTCAGTGGTGTTTGGTGGTTTTGCTGCGGGTTCTTTGGCTTCGCGCATTGAAGACGCCCAACCTGTGGCCGTAGTCAGTGCCGATGCAGGTTCGCGCGGCGGTAAGGTCGTGCCTTACAAGCCGCTGCTGGACGAAGCGATTAGCCTGTCTAGCCACAAGCCTGCCGCCGTGCTGATGGTCAACCGTGGTTTGGCCCCGATGGACTGGGTGCAAGGCCGTGACCACGATTGGGCCACCTTGCGCCAGCAGCAACTCGATACCCAAGTGCCTTGCGAATGGCTGCAAGCCACAGACCCCAGCTACACCCTGTACACCAGCGGCACCACGGGCAAGCCCAAGGGCGTGCAACGTGACACCGGCGGCTACACCGTGGCGCTGGCGTCCAGCATGCAGCATATTTTTGATGCCAAGGCAGGTGATACCTTCTTTGCCACCAGCGATATCGGCTGGGTGGTGGGCCACAGCTACATCATCTATGGCCCCCTGATCGCTGGCATGACCACCATCATGTACGAAGGCCTGCCCACCCGCCCCGATGCTGGCATCTGGTGGAGCATTGTTGAAAAGTACAAAGTCACGCACATGTTCTCGGCCCCCACCGCCGTGCGCGTGCTCAAAAAGCAAGACCCTGCCTATCTGGCTAAATACAACCTGTCCAGCCTCAAGGCCTTGTGGCTGGCCGGTGAGCCGCTCGATGAGCCCACAGCACAATGGATCAGCAGCTCGCTCAATGTGCCCATCATTGACAACTACTGGCAGACCGAAACCGGCTGGCCCATCCTCTCGCTGTGCAACGGCGTTGAGCAGCAAGTTACCCGCTTTGGCAGCCCCGGCAAGGCCGTGTATGGCTACAACGTCAAACTGATTGACGAATCCACCGGTGAAGAACTCACCACCCCCAACCAAAAGGGCGTGGTAGCCATTGAAGGCCCCTTGCCCCCCGGCTGTATGCAAACCGTCTGGCGCGACGACGACCGCTTTGTCAACACCTACTGGAAGAGCATTCCGGGCCGCTTGGTCTACAGCACCTTTGACTGGGGCATCCGCGATGCCGACGGTTATTACTTCATTCTGGGCCGCACCGACGACGTGATTAACGTGGCTGGGCACCGTTTGGGCACCCGCGAAATCGAAGAATGTATTGCTTCGCACGCCAACATTGCCGAAGTGGCTGTGGTGGGTGTAGCCGACAGTCTCAAGGGCCAAGTGGCCTTGGCCTTTGCTGTGCCACGCGATGCCACTACCTTGGGTGATGATGCTGCGCGTAAAGCGCTAGAAGCCGAAGTGATGCACTTGGTCGATCACAGTCTGGGTGCCGTGGCACGTCCATCGCGGGTTTATCTGGTCGGGCTGCTGCCCAAGACCCGCAGCGGCAAACTGTTGCGCCGCGCCCTGCAAGCCGTGGCTGAAAAGCGTGATCCGGGCGATTTGACGACGATGGAAGACCCCGCCGTGCTGCAACAGGTGCGCGATTTGGTCGGTTCCTGATTCGGTTCTCGTAGGGCTATGAGCCGCAGTGCCTTGTCGGGCATTGCGGCTTTTTTATGGCCCCATTCAATGCCCGGTAAACACCGGCTTGCGCCGCTCGGCAAAAGCACGGCGGCCTTCAGCAAAATCTTCACTTTCAGACGTCAGGGCTTCGCGCTCGCGCATGGCAGGCCAATTGGCTTGGCCGGTGGCAATCTCGTTGATAGATTGCTTGGTGGCCCGCACTGCCAGCGGTGCCAGCGCCGACACGTCTTGTACCAACGCAGCCAGCGTGGCCTCCATCGCCGCGACATCGGGCACTACGGCTTCTAGGCATCCGGTGTTCCAGAGCATCTGTGCAGTGAAAGGCCGGGCCGTCAAAAAGGCCCTTTTAGCCGCCGACACCCCCAACCGTGCCACATAACGCTGCAAACCACTGGGGTAGTAGTGCAAGCCCAGCGCCGTGGCGGGCATACGGAACTCAATACCATCCAAGGCCACGCGCAAATCGCAGGCCAAAACCAAATCGGTGGCACCGCCATAGACGCTGCCATTGAGGGCGCAGATCGTTACCGGGTGCAGCACCGCCAGCGCATCGGCCACGCGCTCAAACAGCGCCGATCCACTCTCATCTTCGCCACCAAAACCACCAATATGGTAGCCCGCACAAAACACCGGCTTGGGCTGGTCAGTCGTGTTGGCTGTCAGCACCACGACACGGATACTGGGATCGGCATCTATTTGGGCAAACAGGTGCAACAGGGCTTTCAGGTCGGCATTTTCTAGCCGGTTGCGGTGGGCGGGGCGGTTCAGCGTGATGGTAGCCACACCGCCATCAGCAAGGGTCAATACAGGGGTGGAGGGGGAAGAAAAAACAGACTCAGACATAAGGAGGGTTTGCTTCCAACCGGAAGCGCAGCATGGACAAAAGCGCAAGAATACCCGCGTTACGATTCCTGTGTAAGCACCGCCAGTGCCGTCTGGTCTGCATGGTGCGCGCGCCCAGCCAACGCCAAAGGGCCCGTTATAGGGCCGGTCGGGCCGCCTGCCACACTTGCAGTGCTTGGGCAGTGGCACGCACATCATGCACGCGCACCATGCGCGCCCCGCGCTCCACCGCCAGCAGAGCAGCAGCCACACTGGGCACCATGCGCTGATCTACCTCAAGCCCCGTCACCGCCCCAAGGCAAGACTTGCGCGACCACCCAGCCAACACGGGATAGCCCAGCGCCAGCAATTCCTGTTGGCGTGCCAGCAGAGCTAAGTTTTGCGCTACCGTTTTCCCAAAGCCAATGCCGTAGTCCAGCACGATACGTTCGGGCTGCACCCCCAAGGCTTGCAAGCTTTGGGCGTTTTGCGCTAAAAATTGCACCACTTGCGCTACAGCATCACCGGCCATCGGGGCCTGCTGCATGGTTTGCGGATCGCGGTGCATGTGCATCAGGCAGATGCCGCAGGCGGGGTGCTGCGCCACCACCTGCGCCGCCCCCGGCTGGCGCAAGGCCCAAATATCGTTAATGATGTCAGCACCTAAATCTAGCACCGCCTGCATCACCTCCGGCTTATAGGTGTCTACCGACACCGGCACGCCCAAGCGCACGGCCTCACGCACCACGGGCAGCACGCGGGCCAGCTCTTGGGCCAAAGGCACGGCAGGGCTGCCGGGGCGCGTGGATTCGCCACCAATATCCAAAATATGCGCGCCGTCATGCAGTAACTGCTCGGCATGGCGCAAGATGGCTACGGTATCCGAAAGCTGATACTGACCACCATCCGAAAACGAATCGGGGGTGACATTCACAATCCCCATGATTTGGGGCATGGTCAGGTCAATACTGAAACGAGAAGTTTGCCAAAACATATTTGCGTGGGCGCTATCACAGCACCATGAAAAACGGGGCACTAGGCCCCGTATCAGAAAAAAGAAAGCGCTACTACTGCCTTACACCACCGTGGGAGCGGCTGGCGCAGCGGCAGGGCCAGCGGCCACCGCAGGCAAACCACCACTGCCGCTGTCCCCGCCCGAAGAGGCTGGGGGCGTGCGGGGCGTCCAATCTTTGGGTGGGCGTGGTGCCTTGCCCGCCATGATGTCGTCCAGCTGCTCGGTATCAATGGTTTCCCATTCCAGCAGGGCCTTGGCCATGGCGTGCATCTTGTCGCTGTGCTCTTCAATCAGGCCACGCGCCAAGGAGTATTGCTCGTCAATGATGCGGCGCACCTCGTTGTCCACCTTTTGCATGGTGGACTCACTCATGGTGGTGGTTTTGGTCACGGAACGGCCCAAGAACACCTCGCCCTCATTCTCGGCATAAACCATCGGCCCCAAGGCGTCGGTCATGCCGTAACG
>JAIESZ010000125.1 GCA_019745615.1 Burkholderiaceae bacterium | reverse complement strand
CCGCTGGTGACGGTGTCGCGGCCCACGCCACGGCTTTGGTGATTGATCCAGCCTAGGCCCTGTTCTTCAACGTCGGCGGCTTCGGGGGCTGGCCCCAAATTGGCGGCGCTGCCATTGCCGTGTGCTTTGCCCACAGTGTGGCCCCCCGCAGTGAGGGCCACGGTTTCTTCATCGTTCATGGCCATACGCGCAAAGGTGACGCGCATGTCATGGGCGGTTTTGAGCGGGTCGGGCTGACCATCGACGCCTTCGGGATTGACGTAAATCAGGCCCATCATCACGGCGGCCAACGGGTTTTCGAGGTCGCGCTCGCCAGAGTAGCGGCTGCCTTGGCTGCCGCTAGGGGCCAGCCATTCTTTTTCTGCACCCCAGTAGATGTCTTTTTCGGGGTGCCAGATGTCTTCGCGGCCAAAGGAGAAGCCAAAGGTTTTGAAGCCCATCGATTCATAGGCCACATTACCAGCCAAGATAATCAAATCGGCCCAGCTGATTTGGTTACCGTATTTTTTCTTCAGGGGCCAGAGCAGGCGGCGGGCCTTGTCGAGGTTGCCATTGTCGGGCCAAGAGTTGAGCGGGGCAAAGCGTTGGTTGCCGGTGCCAGCACCACCCCGGCCATCGGCAATGCGGTAGGTACCTGCTGCGTGCCACGCCATGCGAATCATCAGGCCGCCATAGTGGCCCCAGTCGGCAGGCCACCAGTCTTGGCTGTCGGTCATTAGCGCCGTGAGGTCTTTTTTGAGCGCTGCCACATCCAGCTTTTTTACTTCCTCGCGGTAATTGAAACCGGGCAGAGGTTGGGTTTTGCTATCGTGCTGGTGCAGGATGTCTAGGTTGAGCGCCTTGGGCCACCATGCCATGTTCGATTGCTCTGCTGCGGTATTGCCGCCGTGCATCACGGGGCAGGTGCCTGCCTTGTGTGGACTCTGTGCTTGCATCGCTGTCTCCTTTGGGGATTCTTGGTCTTGGTTGCACCAGGCGGTCGTAGCTGATGTTGGTTAGATGGCTATTGGCTGCCTGATGTGCAAAACAGCATAGCAGTATCGGTGCGGCTTGTCTGTCTGGTTTAATCTGAACGAGGAGATCAGGCAAAACCTATGAAACTTTATAACTTTTTCCGTAGTGGCACTTCGCACCGCCTGCGCATTGCGCTCAACCTCAAGGGGCTGGAGACGCAATACATCCCGGTCGATTTGCGTACCGAGCAGCATCTGAAAGACGAGTTCAAGGCCGTCAATCCGCAGATGCTGGTGCCAGCGCTGGCTACCGAGTCCGGCCAAGTGCTGATCCAGTCGCCCGCTATCATTGAATGGCTGGAAGAAACCCATCCCACGCCCGCCTTACTGCCCGCCGGTGCCTACGAGCGCGCCCAAGTGCGGGCGCTGGCCGCTATCGTTGGTTGCGATATCCACCCGATTAACAATCGACGTATTTTGGAATACCTGCGCCACCAATTCGGGGCCAATGAAGATGCCATCAACGCTTGGTGTGGCACTTGGATCAGCGCTGGCTTTGATGCCTACGAGGCTCTGTTGGCACAAGACCCGCACCGGGGCCGTTTCAGCTTTGGCGATGCGCCCAGCATTGCTGATGTGTATTTGGTACCGCAGATCGAGAGCGCTCGCCGCTTCAAGGTGGACCTGTCACGTTGGCCGCTGGTAGTTGCTGTAGACAAGGCGTGCGCCGAACTGGACGCCTTCCAGCGTGCCGCTCCGGCCCAGCAACCCGACGCTGGCTAAACCTGCCACCTATGTGTGGTAGCGTGGGCAGTGCAACGGATGGCTGGCCGGTGCCTTGCCCCAGCAAGGCATAAAAATTGCGTGTGTAATGCAAGCATTCTCGGTGAGAATCCCTTCTTCTTGAGAGCTTCCATTTTTCCATTTTGTATGCGCCGCGCTAGCCTGCTGTCCACTGAAACCGTCAACCGCTCGCGTGTCTTGGATACGCTGGTCAACAACCTAGAGGGGATGGCCTACCGCTGCCTAAATGATGCACATTGGACGATGGTGTTTGTCAGCCGAGGCTGTGAGGCCCTGAGCGGCTACGCCCCTACCCAACTGTTGCGCAACCACACCACTTCTTGGGCGCAGATCACCCACCCTGAAGATCGGGATCGGGTGCGCGACATCATCCAACAGGCCATAGGCAGTGGTCAGCGTTTCTCTGCCCAGTATCGCATCACCACCCTGTCTGGGCAAATCAAGCATGTGCTAGAGCGTGGCGTCGGTGTGTTGGATGAGCAGGGAGCACTGGTGGTGGAGGGCTTTATTGAAGACATCACGGAGCGCCAAGCCACGCTCGATGCCCTTCAACACGCCGAGCTGCGTTACCGCCATATTTTTGAACATGCCAGCGAGGGCGTTTTTCAGACTACCCGCGATGGCTACTACTTGGCAGCTAACCCCGCGCTGGCGCAAATTTATGGCTACGATTCTGCCGATGCGCTCATGGCTGATCTCTCAGACATCGACCGGCGCTTGTACGTCAAGCCGGGTCGCCGCGAAGTCTTTCATCGGCTGATGCAGGCCCAAGGGCAGGTGCTCAATTTTGAGTCTGAAGTCTATCGGCGCGATGGCACTTGCATCTGGATTTCCGAAAACGCCCATATCGTGCTTGGCCCCCAAGGCGAGTTTATTTGCTACGAAGGCACGGTGCAGGATATTTCTGAGCGCCGCCACTACCAAGAACAACTGGAGCGCCAAGCCAACCACGATTTGCTCACCGGCCTGCCCAACCGGGTGCTGCTGGGCGACCGCATCGAGCAGGGCATTGCCCGTGCTACCCGTCTGGGTTACTACTTGGCGCTGGTGTTTATTGATCTGGACAACTTCAAGTTCATCAATGACAGCCTAGGCCACGCGGCGGGTGATGAGCTGCTCAAAGAGGTGGCCGCCCGCTTATCGGGTTGTCTGCGCAGCCCCGACACCGTGGCCCGCTTGGGTGGCGATGAGTTTGTGCTGGTCATCAATGACCACTACCGTACCCACAGCGTAATATCGTTGCTAGAGCGGGTCTTAAAAGAGATCGCGCGGCCCATCATGCTGTCTGGGCGTGAATTTCATGTTGGGGCCAGTTTGGGCGTGGCCATGTACCCCAACGATGGCGACGATGCCCAAATTTTGCTCAAACATGCCGATGTGGCCATGTATGCTGCCAAAAATCGGGGACGCAACAATTTTCAGTTCTTTACCCGTGAGCTCAACCGCGTAGCCGATGAGCGCTTGCACCTTGAGGCCGCCATGCGTGCCGCCTTAGAGAGTCAGAGCTTTACCGTTCACTACCAACCCAAGGTGGATCACCGGCGGCGCATTGTGGGCGTAGAGGCGCTGGCACGTTGGATGCACCCAGAACTGGGTGCCGTGGGGCCAGATCGGTTTATCCCGGTGGCCGAAGAAACCGGCCTGATTTTGCCCCTGACCCGGATTATCTTGCGCCAAGCTTTTGCGGCGGCCCGGCGTTGGAACCAGCAGCGTGCCAAACCGCTGTGCATGGCAGTTAATCTGTCACCGCAATTGTTTTTGAGTGACGATATCGTGGCCCAAGTGGCCGGGCTGTTGCGTGAGGCCGATTTGCCTGCCAGCCAAGTCGAGTTGGAAATCACCGAGTCGGTGTTTATGGGCGACAGCGAGCGCGCCGTGGCCGTGCTCAGTGATTTCAAGGCGTTGGGCGTGACTTTGGCGATGGATGACTTTGGCACCGGCTACTCGTCTCTGAGCTATTTGCGCCGCTTTCCACTCGATACGATCAAGATTGACCGCTCTCTCGTCACCGGCATTGAACACGAAGAAGAGGTAGCGATGATTGCCCGCGCTGCCATCTCTTTGGGCAAAAGTTTGCGCAAAACCGTGGTGGCCGAGGGCGTAGAAAACCAAGCCCAGTTTGATTTTCTGCGTTACCAAGGCTGCGATGAGTTTCAGGGCTACCTGCTCTCGCGCCCCGTGAGTGAAGACGATTTTGGCCGCTTGCTAGAGCAGACGGGTGGCACCATACAGCCTGCTGTGCCCCCTGTAGCCTGAGCGGGCGGGGCTATTCGATATCGACGCAGTGGATGCCAAACCGGCCAGCGCGCCGGTCGGCAAAATAGCGCAGCAAGGTTTCGCGCACGGTGCGAAACGACAGCTCATCCCAAGGAATATCTTCCTCGGTAAAGAGGCGCGCCTCTATGGTTTCGCTGCCGGGGTCAAATTGGTCGTTGAGCAGGGTGGCGTGGTAAAAAAGATGTACTTGGCCTACCCGGCGCACATTGAGCAAGCTAAACAGCGAGCCCAGCTCAAACTGCGCGCCCGCCTCTTCTACGGTTTCGCGGGCTGCCCCTTGGGCGGTGGTTTCATCCAACTCCATAAAGCCAGCAGGCAGCGTCCATTTGCCTTTGCGTGGCTCGATATTGCGTTGGCATAGCAGCACCTTGTCGCCCAACACTGGCACGGTGCCCACCACATTGAGTGGATTTTCGTAATGCACAGTGTGGCAGGCTGTGCAAATAGCCCGCTGACGGGTGTCGCCATCGTCGGGCAGGCGGTAGAGCACGGGGGCACCGCATTGGCGGCAGTGCTTGATCGGGGGGTGAAAGCTCATGGTGTCAAGGTGCAAAATCAAACCACTTGCAGGCGCAGTGTGCCTAGCCCGTCAATGCCACCTTCCAGCACATCGCCACGCACTACTGCACCCACCCCTTCGGGGGTGCCGGTATAAATCAGGTCGCCCGGTTGCAGCTCCCACGCGGCAGACAGGTGCGCAATGGTTTCAGCCACATTCCAGATCAAGCGAGCAATCTGGCTGTGTTGGCGCTCTACGCCATTGACTTGCAACCAGATAGTCGCCTCGGCCACGGCACCGGCCTGATCGGCTGGGGTGATAGGGCCAATGGGGGCGCTGTGTTCAAACGCCTTGCCAATGCACCAAGGGCGGCCTTGCTTTTTCATGTCGTTTTGCAGGTCGCGGCGTGTCATGTCTAGGCCCACGGCATAACCAAAAATATGGGCTAGCGCATCGCTGGCAGCAATGTTGGTACCGCCTTTGCCAATGGCTACCACGAGTTCAATCTCGTGGTGCAGATTACTCGTCAGGCTGGGATAGGGTAGTTGGCCTGTCGTGCCAGCATCTACCACCACCAAGGCGTCTGCGGGCTTGAGAAAGAAGAACGGTGGCTCCCGACCCGTAAAGCCCATCTCTTTGGCATGTTCTTCGTAATTGCGCCCGACGCAGTAAATGCGGTGTACCGGAAAACGATCACTGCTGCCTTGCACGGGCACGCTGGTGACAGGGGCAGGGGGGAAAACATAGCTCATGGTGGCAGCAATGGAAAATTTGAACAGTGGGGAGGTGTTTGGTTACTACAGTGTGCCACGCTTGCCCGCTACACTGGTGAGCATGTCATTTTCTTCTGTTAATGCTGCATGGCATCCTGACTGGATACGCCCCGATTGGCCTGCCCCGGCGCATATCCATGCCCTGTGTACTACCCGTGCCGGGGGTGTCAGTATCACCCCTTACGACAGCTTCAATTTGGGTGACCATGTGGGTGATGCGCCTGAGGCAGTGCAGGCCAACCGGCAGCGTTTGCAAGCGGCATTGCAAGCCGATACCCCAGAGGCCCAACTCGTTTTTCTGCGCCAAGTGCATGGCATTCAAACTGCTCATCTGGATGGCGGCTTGTCCGATGGCACCTGTGCTGATGCTTGTGTGGCAACCACGCCCGGCCAAGTTTGCATCATCATGGTGGCCGATTGCCTGCCGGTGCTGCTCACGGACAGGCAAGGCCGCGCCGTGGCCGCAGCCCATGCAGGGTGGCGCGGTTTGGCCGATGGTGTGTTGGAGTCGGTGTTTGATGCCTTTTGTGCTCAGGTGCTGGGCGAGGTGACGCCAGCGGCCAAAGCAGCGCTGGCATCATCGACTTTGGCTTGGCTAGGGCCGTGCATTGGGCCTACTGCCTTTGAAGTAGGGCCAGAGGTGCGCGCTGCTTTCTGCGCCCATGCGCCTGCGGCAGCACAGCATTTTCAGCCCCAGAGTGGCAGTGAGGGCAAATACTGGGCCGATTTGGCGGCGCTGGCCCGCCAGCGCTTGCACGCCTTGGGCATCATGCAGCTCTATGGCAACGACAGCAGCCCTCCTTGGTGTACGGTGGCTAATGGGTCACGGTTCTTTTCGCACCGGCGCGATGCCATCGCCCTTGGGGGCAGCGGGCGCATGGCCGCTTGCATCTGGCGCGATGGAGGAGTCCATTGATGCGGCTGTGCTGGCTGCTCGTGCGGCAGCTTCTTGGGCGCGTTCTGCCATTTCTTGGGCATGGATGGCCCTGCGTCGCCCCGGTGTGCCTAGGATATAAACCACAATCGACAAAGGGAGCAAACCATACAGTGCAAAGGTGATGATGGCCCCCAGTATGGAGCCGGTGCTGCTGGTGGCTTCGGCCAGCGCCATCATGACGGTGACATAAAGCCATGCGATAACTACGAGATACATCCGTGCTCCAAGGCTAAAAAAGTAAAAAGGGGCGTTACCATAACCATGTGGTCAGCAACAATCGGGGCAACAGTGGCCGCGTGCGAGTGATCCGCAATTTCAGGAGAAAAAATGAGTTCTGAAGCATCTTCGGGCCAAAATACCCAGCAATTTCAGCAGATTTTCGGTGATAACCTCGCGCAGGTGCTGCGCTCGTTGCAGCAAATCGGTGCCGCTGGTACACCGGGGCCGGTAGCGCCCCTCAAAATCGCCCCAGAAAAGCTCCAGCAAGTCCAACAACAGTATCTTGAAGAAGCCCGCGCCCTCTGGAACCAAGGGTTGCAAGCTCCGGCAGAAGTGGCCGCCCAAGACCGCCGTTTTAGCAGTGCAGACTGGAAAGCCAACCCCGTCTCGGCCTTCTCGGCAGCCATGTACCTGCTCAACGCCCGCACCCTGATGGAGCTGGCCGAAGCCGTTGAAGCCGACGAAAAAACCCACAACCGCGTGCGCTTTGCCGTAGAGCAGTGGGTGGCGGCCATGTCGCCCAGCAACTACTTGGCCTTCAATGCCGAAGCGCAGAAAAAAGCGGTCGAGACCAAAGGCGAGAGCCTGACCAAGGGTATCCAAAATCTGCTCAAAGACTTGCGTCAAGGCCATGTTTCCATGACCGACGAGAGCCAGTTTGAGGTGGGCCGCAACGTCGCCACCACCGAAGGTGCCGTGGTGTTTGAGAACGAGCTGTTTCAGCTGATCGAATACAAACCACTCACCGACAAGGTGTACGAGCGCCCCTTGCTGCTGGTGCCGCCTTGCATCAACAAGTTTTACATTTTAGATTTGCAACCGGCCAACTCGCTGGTGCATTACGCGCTAGCGCAGGGCCACCACACCTTCTTGGTGAGCTGGCGCAACCCCGATGCCGAGCTGGCCCAAAAAACCTGGGACGATTACGTGGAAGACGGTGCTATTGAGGCCATCAGCACGGTGCAGCAAATCACCGGTGCCGAGCAAATCAATGCGCTGGGCTTTTGCGTTGGTGGCACCATCCTAAGCACAGCCTTGGCCGTGCTGGCAGCACGTGGCCGCGATCCGGTAGCGAGCCTGACCTTGCTCACCACCTTTTTGGATTTCACTGACACCGGCATCTTGGACGTGTTCATTGATGAGAGTTTCGTCAAGTTCCGCGAGATGCAACTGGGCAAGGGCGGTTTGCTCAAGGGCCAAGAGTTGGCCTCCACCTTCAGCTTCTTGCGCCCCAATGATTTGGTCTGGAACTACGTGGTGGGCAACTACCTCAAGGGTGAAACGCCCCCCGCCTTTGACCTGCTCTACTGGAACAGTGATAGCACCAATCTGCCCGGCCCCTTCTTTGCTTGGTACCTGCGCAACAC
>JAIESZ010000015.1 GCA_019745615.1 Burkholderiaceae bacterium | reverse complement strand
GCAGATTTTGACCTCACCCAGTTCTACCAAATCTTTTTCGAGGAGGCCGGTGAAAACCTCGATCAGATGGAACGTATTCTGCTGGCCCTCGATCTTGCGGCGGTCAGCGATGAAGATCTGAATGGCATCTTCCGCTGCGCCCATTCCATCAAAGGGGGGGCTGCCACCTTCGGTTTTGCCGATGTGGCCGAGTTGACCCACCAGATGGAGTCGCTGCTCGACCGCTTGCGTCGGCACGAGTTGCAGCTCATTCCCGAAATGATCGACGTATTGCTGGAGTCGGCCGATGCTTCGCGCAGTTTGCTGGCTCGGCACCAAGCGGGTGGTCAAGGTGAAGCCTTGTCTACCACCGATCTGGTGGCCCGTATCCGTCAATTGGTCTCTGGTGTGGTGCCCACACCGGTACAGGCACCCCCCCCGCCACCGCCTCCTGCACCCGCCCCAGCGCCGGTTGTTGCAGCGCCTGTTGCTGCCCAGCCATTGCCGCCTGGTGTGCGCCGCCTCGAAATCCGTATTGGCCCGCTGCCCTTGGTAGAGCAAGCCGATGCCGTCAAAGAATTGTTCCGCGACATTCCGGGCTTGGGCACGATCAGTGATTTGCCCTCTGCGCAGGCCGATACCCGTTTGTTTTTGGTCGAAACCTCTTCTACCAACGACGATTTGCTCGATCTGTTCGCCTTCCATGTCTCCAAAGACCAGGTGCATATCCGGCCTATGGATGAGGCCCCAGCGCCCGCAGCGGCAGCCAATCCTTACGAGTTGTTTGGTGGTGCTGAGGTGGCTGCTGCCCCTGCTCCTGCCCCGGTCGCTCCAGCACCTGCCCCAGTGCCTGCAGTGGTGGCACCTGCTCCTGCTCCCGTGGCACCCGCTGCCAGCGCTGCACCCAAGATCAGTAATCAGGCTGCACAAATGGAGTCCACCACCATCCGGGTGGCGGTCAACAAGGTCGATCAGCTCATCAATCTGGTCGGCGAGCTGGTCATTACCCAAGCCATGCTGGCGCAAAACAGCCGAGGGCTGGATGCTGCGGTTTACCAGCAATTGCTGGCCGGCTTGGCGGATCTCGATCGCAACACCCGCGATCTGCAAGAGTCGGTCATGTCCATTCGCATGATCCCGATGTCGGTGGTGTTTAGCCGCTTCCCACGTATGTTGCGCGACTTGGCCAACAAGCTGGGAAAAAAGGTTGATTTTGTCACCCACGGCGAGGCCACTGAACTTGACAAAGGGCTGGTAGAAAAAATCACCGACCCGCTTACCCACTTGGTGCGCAACAGTTGTGACCACGGCATCGAAATGCCCGCCGAGCGTCTGGCCAAGGGCAAGCCCGAAAACGGCACCATCATCTTGTCTGCATCGCACCAAGGCGGCTCTATCGTCATTGAGGTGCGTGATGATGGCAAGGGCTTATCGCGCGAAAAAATCCTAAGCAAGGCCCGCGAGCGGGGCTTGGATGTCACCGATCAAATGCCCGATGAAGAAGTTTGGATGCTCATTTTTGCGCCTGGCTTTTCCACCGCAGAGGTCATTACCGACATCTCTGGGCGCGGCGTGGGTTTAGATGTGGTCAAACGCAATATCGCCGCCCTGAATGGCACGGTCGAAATTGAATCGTTTGAAGGCCAAGGCATGAAGGTGGCGGTGCGCTTGCCGCTCACGTTGGCTATCATGGATGGTATGTCCGTCGGTGTGGGCGATGAAGTTTATATTCTGCCCTTGTCGTCGGTAGTGGAGTCCTTCCAAGTCAACTCTGACGATGTCAGTACCGTGGCCCAAGGAGCGCAGCTGGTCAAGGTGCGCGATGAGTATATGCCCGTTATTGCCCTAGAGCGGACGTTCCAAGTTCCTCGGGACAACCAAGAAAAATCTAGCACCATTATGGTGGTGGTCGAGGCCGATGGTTCGCGTGTTGCTCTGCTGGTCGATGAGCTATTGGGCCAACACCAAGTGGTGGTAAAAAATCTAGAAGCTAATTATCGCAAAGTACCCAATGTCTCTGGTGCCACCATTCTGGGAGATGGCAAGGTAGCTTTGATTTTGGATATTGGTGGCCTGGTTCGACGGGCACGTTATTGATCGCTAGGATGCTCCGCCAAAAGTGGCCGGGGTATCCTGTCATGTAGTAGAAGGAAACTCACCATGAGCGTAGTGGGAAAAACAGCAGGAACTACTCCTTCCGGAGCTCGTGAATATCTCACATTTCGGTTGGATCAGGAAGAGTATGGTATTGACATCCTGAAAGTTCAGGAAATACGTGGATACGAAGCTCCCACGCGCATTGCCAATGCCCCTGAGTTTATCAAGGGGGTAGTCAATTTGCGTGGCACCATTGTGCCAATCGTCGATATGCGCTTAAAGTTCAACTGCTCGCACGTTGAATACAACAGCTTCACGGTCGTTATTATTCTTAACCTGCGTCAGCGGGTGGTTGGTATTGTGGTCGATTCTGTGAGCGATGTGATGGAATTGGCACCGGATAGCATCCGTGCAGCTCCAGATATTGACAGTGTGATTGATAATGGCTGTATTCTAGGTCTAGGCTCAGTTGGAGAGCGAATGCTCATTCTGCTGGATATTGAAAAATTGATGTCTAGTGTAGATATGGGTCTGGTCTCAATGGGTGATTGATATCATTTTAATCTTCGGTTGGCAAGTTTAAATTAGCTTGCTGAGGTGAAGGGTGTGGCTATCGACAAATAAAAAGTACTTTAAATAATTTATTCCCTATGCGTCACACCAAATCCCCCAGTCTTGTTCGGCCTGTAGATATTTCGTTGCCCACAGGCTTGGATGCTGGAGGCCCCTTGGAGCAAGGGCGTGAGTTTACGTGGTCTGATGCAGATTTCTCTCGTGTTCAATCTTTGATTTATCAGCGTGCAGGCATCAGCCTGCATGATGGTAAACATGCAATGGTATATAGCCGGTTATCTCGGCGGCTGCGTGAAACTGGATACACTAGTTTTAAAGAATATCTTGATTGGTTAGAGAAACATGATGGGCCAGAGTGGCAAGAGTTTATCAATGCGCTTACCACCAATCTGACGGCCTTTTTTCGTGAGCAGCACCATTTTGAAATATTGGCTGAGTATCTGCGCTCTAAGCCTGCAGGAAACTCTTGGCGTGTCTGGTGCAATGCCGCCTCTACCGGAGAAGAGCCTTATTCTATCGTCATGACGGCCTTAGAGGCTTTGGGTGCTCAAGCCCATTTCAAGCTTATGGCCAGTGATATTGATTCACGGGTGCTCGCTACTGCAGCACAAGGCGTCTATCGGATGGAAGCCATGAAGGGACTTAGTCAAGAGCGTTTACAGCGCTTCTTTCTTCGTGGTAAAGGTAGCAATGTTGGTTTATTGCGTGCCAAGCCAGAGTTGCGTAACTTTATCGAATTCATGATTGTCAACCTGATTCGGGATGATTGGCCCTTCCGCGAGCCTTTTGATGCCGTCTTCTGTCGTAATGTCATGATTTATTTTGATGCTAAAACGCAGCGCAGTGTTTTGGAGCGTATTCACCGGGTACTTAAGCCCGGTGGATTGCTATTTGTGGGGCACGCAGAAAATTTCAGTGAATCGCGTGATTTGTTTACCCTCCGGGGTAAAACCGTTTACGAACGACGCTAACTGCTAATTTTCTTTGCACGTTGTCACCATGAATTACCACGCTAGGCCTCCTCTCCCTGTTGCTTTCACCAAATTGAATGGTGTGCCGGGTGATTCTTCTCAGGCTGGGCGTGTAGCGACCACCATGCCATCGGTATCATCCAAAGAAGTTTCTTTGATAGATTTGAAGGCGCAGCCTCGTCGTCCTGGGCAGGCTAGTTTCTTTTTCTTTGATCCCCATTTTCAGCAAAACGCCGTCAAAATTCTTCCTGGTGAGTACTTTGTTTCAGATAAGCAAATTATCATCATGACGGTTTTGGGGTCATGTATTGCTGCCTGCTTATGGGATAGTCGAATGCAGATCGGAGGCATGAACCATTTTATGTTGCCAGAAGGTGATTCTGCTGATCTTTCTGGTCGTTATGGTTCTTATGCGATGGAATTACTCATCAATGAGATGCAAAAAATGGGGGCACGTCGTGAAACCATGCAAGCCAAAATATTTGGTGGTGCCCAAGTGATGCACAACTTTACCACAATGAATGTGGGAGAACGAAACACAAAATTCGTTGTCAATTATTTGCGTACCGAGCGTATCCCTATTGTTTCAGAAGATGTGTTAGATATTTATCCGCGCAAAGTGGTGTTTTTTCCTGTGACCGGAAAAGCTATGGTTAAGCGTCTTGCACATGCACATCCAGACATTCTGGCGCAGGAAAAACGGGGTAACGTAGCCACGGTGGTGAAAACCACAGCAGGTGGTTCAGTGGATTTGTTTTAAATAAAAAAAGGCTGGTCGATGAGCAAGAAAATCCGTGTAATTGTGGTCGATGATTCAGCATTGGTGCGCAGCTTGCTTGCAGAAATCATCAATCGCCAGCATGACATGGAATGTATTGGTACCGCCCATGATCCCTTGATTGCTCGCGAGATGATCCGCGAGATGAATCCCGATGTCATCACGCTGGACGTTGAAATGCCGCGCATGGATGGCATCGATTTCTTGGGCCGTCTGATGCGTTTGCGCCCGATGCCGGTGGTCATGGTGTCTACACTGACCGAACGCGGGGCAGAAGTCACCATGAAAGCGCTCGAATTGGGGGCCGTAGATTTTGTAGCGAAGCCGCGTGTGGGTTTGGCCGGGGGACTACAGGATTTGGCTGGGCAGATTGTCGATAAAATCCGCGTTGCCGCCGTGGCCCATGTTCATCGTATCCAGCGCCCCTCCGTGACTTCCAGTAAACCTACAGGTGCAGGCACCGCACCTGCCCCCGCATCTGCCAGCAGTCTGTTGGGGCGTGTTTCTACCGAAAAACTGATCTTTATTGGTGCCTCTACTGGTGGCACTGAGGCCATCAAAGAAATTTTGGTACAGCTACCGGCAGACTGCCCCGCGATTGTCATTACCCAGCACATGCCGCCGGGGTTTACCACCAGCTTTGCAGCCCGCCTCAATAGCTTGTGCCAAATTACCGTCAAAGAGGCGACGCATGGCGAGCGTATTTTGCCCGGCCATGCCTATATTGCACCGGGAGGCAAGCAGTTTTCCGTCAGCCGCAGCGGGGCCAATTATGTGGCTGTCGTTGATGACAGCCCGCCGGTCAATCGGCACAAGCCTTCGGTTGAAGTACTGTTCAAGTCCGCCGCCGCCGTAGTTGGGCGCAATGCTTTTGGCATTATGCTCACCGGCATGGGTGCAGATGGTGCCATCGCCATGCGTGAGATGCGCGATGCTGGCAGCTACAACTACGTGCAAGACGAGGCCAGTTGTATTGTCTTTGGCATGCCCCGCGAAGCCATTGCCAAGGGCGCAGCTGATGAAGTTTTGCCATTGAATCAAATTGCCTCTGCGTTGGTCACACGTTTGCGTGGCACTTCAGACAAAGCACACCACCGTATTTAACAGGTGGTGCGCAAGGCAGCTTTAGGCAGACAGTGCGGTCCAGCGCTCCAAGGCGGCCATCAGAGCCTGTTCTATTTCCCCTTCGCGCGTGTGCAAAGCCAAAGCACGGGCGGCATCGGTGCTGTAGAGCGTGCCGTCGGCCAGCTCTGCCTGAATGCGGCTTTGTTCGGCTTCTAGCGCTTCGATCTGTTGCGGCAACTGCTCTAAGTCCCGCTGCTCCTTGTAGCTCAACTTGCGTTTGCTTGTTGCTGGTTCGCGTGGCGCTGCGGCGGCTTCTTTGGGTTGCTCTTTATCTTTGTTGGCTGAGGCAGCAGGTGCCGCTGACGACACAGCCACCTGGGCAGCAGCAATTTCTCGGCTGCGGCGCGACTGAATCAGCCAGTCTTGCACACTGCCCTCGTACTCACGCCACAGGCCATCACCCTCAAAGGCAATAGTGCTGGTGACTACATTGTCCAAAAAGGTTCGGTCGTGGCTGACCAAAAACACCGTGCCCTCATAGCTTTGCAGCAGGTCTTCGAGTAAATCCAGCGTTTCAATGTCCAAATCGTTGGTTGGCTCATCAAGTACCAGCACATTTGCTGGGCGGGCAAACAGCCGGGCCAGCAACAGCCGATTGCGTTCACCACCGGACAGCGAGCGCACCGGCGAATGGGCACGTGCTGGTGAAAAGAGAAAATCGCCCAAATAGCTCTTCACATGCTTGCGCTGGTTGCCAATCTCAATCCACTCGCTGCCGGGGCTGATGAAGTCTTCTAGCGTGGCATCCAGATCAATTGCATGGCGCATTTGGTCAAAATAGGCCACTTGCAGGTTTGCGCCTTGTCGTACCCGTCCGCTGTCTGCCGCCAGCTCCCCCAAAATCATCTTGAGCAAGGTGGTTTTGCCCGCGCCATTGGGGCCGATCAGGCCTACTTTGTCGCCGCGCAAAATAGTGCCACTGAAATTGCGCACCACCGTTTTGTCGCCAAAGGTCTTGGATACCTCTTCCAGTTCGGCCACGATCTTGCCGCTGGGCGCACCAGAGGCCAAATCCATTTTCACGCTGCCCAAGGTCTCGCGGCGTGCAGTGCGGCGCGCACGCAGGGCCTCTAGGCGGGCGATGCGGCTTTGGCTGCGCGTGCGTCGTGCTTCTACCCCTTTGCGTATCCATACTTCCTCTTGTGCCAGCAGCTTGTCGGCCTTGGCTGAGATCGTTTCTTCTTGGGCCAGTTGATCTTGCTTGTGCAATTGGTACTGGGCAAAATTGCCGGGGTAGGAACGCAACGCGCCCCGATCCAGTTCCACAATACGGGTGGCCACATTGTCCAAAAAGCTGCGGTCATGGGTGATGGTGACAACGCTGCCCGGAAAGTCCAGTAGCAAACCTTCCAGCCACTCAATAGAGTCCAAGTCCAAATGGTTGGTTGGCTCATCGAGCAACAGCACATCGGGCCGTGTCACCAGCGCTTGTGCCAAGGCCACCCGTTTCTTGGTTCCGCCTGATAAATTACCAATCCGTGCTTGCGGATCCAGATGCAGCCGTTGCAGGGTTTCTTCAACCCGTTGTTCCCAGTTCCAAGCATCAAAGGCCTCAATCTGGGTTTGCAGTGCATCCAGATCAACCCCCTCTTTACCCTCTAGGTACTCCTCACGCAGGGCGATCACTGTGGCTAAACCCTCCGACGTTGCCTGAAACACTGAGGTATCTGCATCCAGCACCGGCTCTTGGGCCACATAGGCAATCCGAATCCCCTGCTGCACATGTTTGTTGCCGTCATCGGGCTGTGCCAGCCCGCCCAAAATTTTCAGTAGAGAGGACTTGCCAGCGCCGTTGCGCCCAATCAAGCCCACCCGTTCCCCCGTCTCCAAAGAGAAGTTAGTGTGATCTAGTAGAGCCACATGCCCGAAGGCCAGCTGTGCGTTGAGTAATGTAATCAGTGCCATGGTGCGCCCCATTATCCGTGCCCCCGGTAGCCAAAGCACCTCCGGTACTGTCACGTTCCAGCTGTTGCATCCCTGATGGCTGCAAAAAAGATCGAATCCAGTGCTAACGACCCGATAGTGCCAAAAAACGGTGCTACAATCCGTGCCTTGCTGCTAATGCTGCTCCTTCTGTCAAAAGATAAGCACTGTGAGTAGCAACTTGGTTTTACGCAGTTTGCGCAGTGCTTGCAGAGATTTTCAAAATTTTCTTGCAAGTGATGCAAAAACCGGTGTAGAATTCAAGGCTTCGCTGCTCGGTGATGTTGCTTCTAAATAGAAGTTCTGTTGTTGAGTGGCGGTGAGAATTTCAGATTGTTGGTGATGTTAAATCCCC
>JAIESZ010000053.1 GCA_019745615.1 Burkholderiaceae bacterium | reverse complement strand
GCACAACAGCCACAATGCCAGACGTGGCAACCGGCGCACAGCGCTTTGGGCAACGATAGCAGGGGTGGTCTGTGGGCTCACGCGGCGCAAGGGGCAGAAAGTGGCTCAAAATGAGCCGGGACAAACAAAAAGGCAGCGCGGTTGCCCGGGCTGCCCTTGGTGGCGAAGAAGCAGGGCTTACTTGGCCAGGCTGGTCTTGCCGAAACGGTTGCGGAACTTCTCCACGCGACCGCCCATGTTGTCCACCGACTTTTGTGTGCCAGTGTAGAAGGGATGCGATTCGGAGGAGGTATCGAGCTTGTACAGCGGATATTCCTTGCCTTCGAAAGTTTCGTTTTCCTTGGTGTTGACGCAAGAACGAGTCACGAACTTGAAGCCGTTGGACAGGTCAACGAACAGCACTTCGCGGTAGTTGGGGTGAATGCCTGCTTTCATGATCTTTACCTTTTATGTCTGGTGCGGGAGCCGTGCCAAACCATTTGGCGTACTTTCCGCAGAAAAAGCCCTCGATTATCGCACAGTGGTGCGCTAATCAACCACCCCGGCGCATCATGTCGAAGAACTCGACATTGCTCTTGGTGGCTTTCATGTTCTTAATCATCAGCTCCATGGATTCGATCTCGTCCATGTTGTACATAAACTGGCGCAAGATGCGGGTTTTTTGCAAAATCTCTGGGGCCAGCAGCAATTCTTCGCGGCGCGTGCCGCTCTTGTTGAGCTCAATGGCCGGGAACACGCGCTTTTCGTACAGGCGGCGGTTGAGGTGGATTTCGCAGTTGCCAGTGCCCTTGAATTCTTCAAAGATCACTTCATCCATGCGGCTGCCGGTATCGACCAGCGCCGTAGCAATGATGGTCAGTGAGCCACCTTCTTCAACCTTGCGCGCTGCGCCAAAAAAGCGCTTGGGCCGTTGCAGCGCCGCTGCATCGACACCACCCGACAGCACCTTGCCCGAGGAGGGCACGACGTTGTTGTAAGCGCGGGCCAGCCGGGTGATGGAGTCGAGCAAAATCACCACGTCTTTTTTCAGCTCGACCAAGCGCTTGGCGCGCTCGATCACCATTTCAGCCACATGGACGTGGCGAGCGGCTGGCTCGTCAAAGGTGGAGGCAATGATCTCGCCCTTGACCGTGCGCTGCATCTCGGTCACTTCTTCGGGGCGCTCATCGACCAGCAGCACCATCAAATGCACATCGGGGTTGTTGGCGGTGATGGCGTGGGCAATGTGCTGCATCATCACCGTTTTGCCGCTCTTGGGCGGGGCCACGATCAGGGCGCGCTGGCCCCGGCCAATGGGGGCAATGATGTCGATGATGCGCCCGGTGATGTTTTCTTCGCTCTTGATGTCGCGCTCTAGCCGCATCTGTTCTTTGGGGAACAGCGGCGTGAGGTTTTCAAACATCACCTTGTGTTTGTTTTGCTCAGGGGGGCCGCCGTTGACCTTGTCCAGCTTGGTCAGGGCAAAGTAGCGCTCGCCATCTTTGGGCGTACGCACTTCGCCTTCAATCATGTCGCCGGTGTGCAGGTTAAAGCGGCGCACTTGGCTGGGCGAGATGTAAATATCGTCGGTGCTGGCGGTGTAGCTGGTGTCGGGGCTGCGCAAAAAGCCAAAGCCGTCGGGCAGAATTTCGAGTACCCCATCGGCAAAGACTTGCTCCCCGGCCTTGGCGCGTTTTTTGATGATGGCAAACATCAATTCTTGTTTGCGCATCCGGCCGCCGTTTTCGATGTCAAGTGCTTCGGCCTGCTGGAGGACTTCAGACACGTGCAGTGCCTTGAGTTCGTTAAGGTGCATGGGAATGAGACTCCGTGGCGGAGTGGTATGGATCTGACTCTGGGGGAATGCGAGGCGGTGCAGGGCTGCAACGGGCCGTTGGTGTGGGCCGGGTGATCCAACCGGGTGCTGCCAGTGTGCGCAGACCGTGGATCAGTGGGAGATTATGACAGGAAAAAATGTTGAGTAACAGAGCCAACCGCCTGTAAGGCTGAGGCAGGCTGGCAACCAGCTTCACTGCGCTGCATACGAGGCATGGTTGCCCAGTGCATGGGGGGTGGCCGCGCTGACCAAGCCCCCACGGTGGAGTTTAGGCCAGTTGCTGGTCGATAAAGGCGGTGAGCTGGGCTTTGCTCAGGGCACCGACCTTGGTGGCAGCCAGTTGGCCATCTTTGAACAGCATGAGCGTGGGGATGCCACGAATACCAAACTTGGCGGGTACTTCGCGGTTTTCATCGACGTTCATTTTGGCCACGGTCAGCTTGCCTTGGTAGGCGCTGGCCACTTCGTCCAAGATGGGGGCAATCATTTTGCAGGGGCCGCACCATTCGGCCCAGTAATCGACCAGCACGGGGCTGGCGGCTTGCAGCACATCAGCATCAAAGCTGGCATCGGAGACATTTTTAATCAATTCGCTGGCCATGAATTTTTCCTTCAATCGGGGGCGCACAAGATAAAGTGCGCATATTGTGACAGAAACCCCCTTTTTTCCTGCGGCCCTCTGGGCTGGTTTTGGCTATGGCAGCGATAGCTGCCGCAATCACCAAGCAGGGTATGCAGTAAGCGCTAATCCATGAATTTACCCCACTCCCAATCCCCTTGTTTTATTGATGGCGTAGCCATTGTGGGCGCTGGCCCCGCTGGCCTGATGGCTGCCGAAACCTTGGCCCGCCAAGGCGTAGCCGTGCACGTGTTTGATGCTATGCCCACGGTCGGGCGCAAATTTTTGTTGGCGGGTAAAGGCGGGTTGAATCTGACTCACTCTGAGCCAGCGGCTGAGTTTGTCAGTCGTTTTGGTGGGCGTCAGGCGCAATTGCAACCTTGGTTGCAGCAGTTTGGTGCCGATCAGGTGCGCGCTTGGGCCCAAGGCTTGGGGGTGGATACCTTTGTGGGCACGTCGGGGCGGGTGTTTCCCTCCAGCATGAAGGCCGCGCCTTTGCTGCGTGCTTGGTTGCAGCGCTTGCGTGGTTTGGGGGTGCAGTTTCATATGCGCCACCGTTGGACGGGTTGGGGCCAGAACGGTGCTTTGCGCTTGGATGCACCGACGGGCAGCCTAGAGGTGCAGGCCAAGGCGGTGGTGCTGGCCTTGGGCGGTGCCAGTTGGTCGCGCTTAGGCTCGGATGGCGCTTGGGCCCCTTGGTTGCAGGCACAGGGGGTAGAGGTCGCAAAGCTGCGTCCGACCAACTGCGGTTTTGATGTGCTGCACCAAGCCAGTGTTGGTGGCGAGACGCGCCGCGAGTTTCTGCGCGAATTACTGGGCCAGTCTCCGGCCATTGGCTGGACAGCGCATTTTTCTGGCCGTTTTGCCGGGCAACCCTTCAAATCGGTGGCGATTGATTTTCAGGGCAGTGCGGGGCCACATTTTCAGCGCCGAGGCGAGTTTGTGGCTACCGCCACTGGCGTCGAGGGCAGCTTGGTTTATGCTGTTTCGGCTTTGTTGCGCGATGAGATTGAGGCCCACGGCAGCGCCACTTTCCATCTTGACCTGCTGCCCGACCATAGCCGCGAGCGGGTACTGGCCGAGGTGCGCCATCCGCGTGGCACGCGCAGCTTGTCGAGCCACCTCAAAAGCCGCTTGGGGCTAGAGGGCATCAAAATGGGTATTTTGTACGAGCAACTGGGCAAAGAGCGCATGAACGAGCCACTGGCGTTGGCGGCAGCTATCAAAGCGCTGCCAATAACGGTGGTTGCCACCCGCCCCATCGATGAGGCCATCAGCACGGCAGGTGGTGTGGCGCTAGAGGCTTTGGATGAGCACTTGATGCTGCGCCAGTTGCCGGGGGTATTTTGCGCCGGGGAGATGTTGGACTGGGAAGCCCCCACCGGTGGTTATCTGCTCACGGCCAGTATGGCCACTGGGGTGCGCGCCGGTGCAGGGGCCGCTCAGTGGCTGGCTACGCACCGAGCGGCTGGGTTTTGAGGTGAAGGCTGTGCCAAAATCCCCCCACATTTCGAGATAATTCCGTGAAACTGCCCACCTCTATCGTTGCGCTCAGTACAGCGCTGTTCACTTCTGGTGCCAGCGCCTTGTCTTTGGGCGGATCGTTGGGGGGGGCCGTGTTAGGCCGTCCGCTGGACATCCGGTTTCATATCCAGCCTGATGCGGCGCAGTTGGATCAGGCACTGTGCGTCACAGCTCAGGTGGTGCAGGGGGATGGCAGTTTGGGCATCACGCCCAGCACAGTGGTGTTGTCTAGCGTGCCTGGGCCAGCCTTGCTGGCCCGCGTTCGCACAGAAGCCCCGATTCGCGAGCCGGTCGTGATGGTGCAGATGTCTGCCGGTTGTGCTGGTTCGGTTCGTCGTTCTTACACTTTTTTAGCCGATTTGCCTGAGTCGGCAGCCAGCACATTTCAAGATTCTTCGGTGCGGGTACGCCCGCTGGCATTAGAAACATTTTCTAGTAGCACCAAAGAAGCCAAGCAAGAGCGGCCATTGGTGCGTACGCCGCTGGCCCCGCCGCCGCCGGTGGTACACCAGCCAGCCAAGGTGCGCAAAAATTGGTCAACGATCACGGCTGCCCCTGCCACTGCCCCAGAGCCTGCGGCAGCTACGGTTTCAGCCCCAGCCCCAGCCCCAGCTCCAGCTCCAGCTCCAGCTCCTGCTCCTGCTCCTGCTCCTGCTCCTGCTCCTGCTCCTGCTCCTGCTCCTGCTCCTGCTCCTGCTCCAGTTCGACCGCCACCTTTAGACCGGTTGGTGATGGAGCCAGTGGGCGCTTTGCCTGAGGCGGCCAGCACGTCGGCCACGGCCTTGCCCAAGCCCGATGGGGAGCGCGATCCGGGAGCCACTGAGGCCACGGCCTTGCCTTCTGCGCAGGCCGAGCGCCAAGAAAAAGAATTGCTACAACTGCGCTCGGACATGGCCGCCTTGCGCGCCAACCTGCAAGAGCTGCGTGCAGCCAATGCGCAGCTACAGCAGCAATTGGAACAGGCGCAGCAGCAGGGCTTTTCGGCCACGCTGGTGTATGTGCTGCTCGGTTTGCTGGTCGCGGTGTTAGCCAGTGCTTTGTGGCTTTGGAAACGGGCGCGTGCGGTGGCTACAGGCCAAGAAGAAGATTCGCTTTTTGCGCCACCTGAGACCAATGCACAGCAACCGGCTGCTTGGGCACCAGTCACTACAGCCTTGCCATCTTCGTTCTTGTCAGAGCAAGACTCGCAGCCAGAATCAGACTCGGTGATTTTGGATGAGGTGAGTCCAGAGACGTTGCCGTCTGTAGATATCGCCTTTATGCAGCTGCCAGAGAACACGCAAGCTGCCCAGGCAGAGCCAGCCGTGATCGTTGAAACGGCTGTACCCGCTGTGGTGGAGCCGACACGTCGGGTCATTAACCCAGAAGCCATCTTCGATTTGCAGCAGCAAGCCGAATTTTTTATCTCGGTGGGAGAGAACGACCATGCCATCGAGGTTATGAAGCAGCACATTGCCGAGAACGAAACCACGTCGCCCTTCGCTTATTTGGAGTTGTTGCGCCTCTACCACTCCTTAGGGCGGGTAGAAGAATTTAACCAGTTGCGCGCCCAGTTTGAGCAGCATTTCAATGCGGGTGTGCCGGAGTTTGCCCATTTCAGCCAGACCGGGCGTTCTTTGCTGGGTTATACCGATGTGCTGGCACGCATTGAGGCGCAATGGAACAGCCAAGAGGTGCTAGAGGAGCTGGCCCATTGTTTATTCCAGCATGATGGCAATACGCCAGCATTCGATCTCAATGCCTATGACGATTTGATGCTGCTGTATGCCATTGCGCAAACCACGCCACCCCACGCCCGTGGTTTGCCCCTGCCACGTTCGCGCACCACACCGCAAGGCGATGAAACAGGCAGCACCGAACTGCCCCCGTCAGAGGCCGCCCAGAAAGAGGACGAGATGCTATCGCTGCCGTCCGAGCTGAACTGGACGCCGCCACCGTTGCCCGCGCCGGCACCGATACCGTCGTCAGAGCCTAAGCTGTTGCCGCCGAGCTTGTCTATGGATGACTTTTCTTGGACGCCACCGAGCCAAGCCCTTCAAGCACCGGCTGTTGCTCCACCAGTGCCGGAGATTCCGGCGGTGCCCAAGCCTCCTGAGGCTCCGGCTGCACTTGATTTTTCCATGGATCTTTTGCCAGAGCTGGTGTCTGCGCCTGTGATTGCACCTGAACCAGAGCCGAAGCCAGCACCAGAGCCAGCGGCTTCGGCACGGCGTATTTTGATCGATGGCGAAGAATTCGATTTGGACTTTACCTTGCCTGCGGGCTTAGAGCAGGAGCTGATGGCCCTGGCTGCCCCTCCGGTGGTATCGCCGCCCACCAAAGCCCCCGTCGGTTTTGGCGAGTACAGCGACCGTTTTGATATTGGCACCGAGCTGAAAAAACGCCCGACCACCCCCAACACACCATGACCGTACCTTCTATGCGCCCCGCCCTGTGTGTCATGGTGTTGGGCACCACCAGCGGTGCTGGCAAAAGTTGGCTCACCACGGCGCTGTGCCGCTGGTTCAGCAACCAAGGCTTGAAGGTGGCACCGTTCAAAGCGCAGAACATGAGCAACAACGCCCGTGTGGTGGTGGGGCCGGGTGGTAGCTTGGGTGAGATTGGTAGCGCACAATACTTTCAGGCGTTGGCTGCCCGTGCCACCCCCGAAGTGCGCATGAACCCGTTGTTGCTCAAGCCTGAGGCTGACACGCACAGCCAAGTGGTGCTGTTAGGCCAAGTCAGTGCTGAACTCACGGCCATGCCTTGGCGCGGACGCAGTGAGAAGGTTTGGCCTGCCATCCAAAAGGCGCTGGATGATTTACGGGCAGACAACGATGTGGTGGTGATCGAGGGCGCAGGCTCCCCCGCCGAGATCAACCTGCACGCCAGCGATATCGTCAATATGCGCGTGGCTCGCCATGCGCAGGCGCGCTGCCTGCTGGTCACTGATATTGATCGGGGGGGGGCTTTTGCCCACCTCTATGGCACTTGGGCCTTGCTACCGCCAGAGGAGCGGGCGCTGATCCACGGTTTTGTGCTGAACAAGTTTCGCGGTGATGCCGCCTTGCTGGCCCCCGCGCCACAAATGTTGCAAGACCTGACCGGTGTGCCCACCGTAGCCACCTTGCCCATGTGGTGGCAACATGGCTTGCCCGAAGAAGATGGCGTGTTTGATGACCGCAGCCGCAGCCAAGGCGCGGTACACACCACAGTGGCCGTGATTGCCTACCCGCGCCTGAGCAATTTGGATGAGTTTCAACCGCTCAAGAACATCCCCGGCGTGCGCTTGCTGTGGGCGCGCAGCCCGGCAGAATTGGCAGGGCTACAGCCTTCGGATTGGGTGGTACTGCCCGGCTCCAAAGCCACGGCGGCAGATTTAGCATGGTTGCGTGCCCAAGGTTTGGATGCTGCCGTAGCCACCCATGCAGAGGCCGGAGGCCGGGTGCTGGGGGTGTGTGGTGGCTTGCAAATGCTGGGCGAGGCGCTGATCGACCCGAACGGCATTGATGGCAATGGCCCCGGATTGGGGTTACTGCCCTTGGTCACGGTGTTTGAAGCAGCTAAAACCGTGCGCCATACCCGTGCGCGCTTTGCGCCCCTGTCTGGGGGGTGGGCGGCCTTGTCGGGGGTGGAGGTATCGGGTTACGAAATCCACCATGGCCAAACCACACAGCACCCAGCGATGGCCGCCAAGGGCGATGTAGCCCAAGAAGTGCTACCGGGCTTGGCTTGGCAAAACAACGCGGGCAATGTGCTGGGCCTATACCTGCATGGCCTGCTGGAAGACCCAGCGGCCTTGCAAGCGCTGTGTGGTGCCGCAGCTCCC
>JAIESZ010000084.1 GCA_019745615.1 Burkholderiaceae bacterium | reverse complement strand
TTCCACCGCGTGATTCCGGGTTTTATGATCCAAGGCGGTGGCTTTGAGCCGGGCATGAAGCAAAAAGACTGCGACGCTCCGATTGAAAACGAAGCCAACAACGGCCTGAAAAACGCCAATTACACCGTAGCGATGGCCCGCACCAGCGATCCACACTCGGCCACGGCCCAATTTTTTATCAACGTGGCCGACAACGGCTTCCTGAACCACACTGCTCCCAGCGCCCAAGGCTGGGGCTATGCCGTGTTTGGCAAGGTAGTGTCGGGCAACGACGTGGTCGATAAAATCAAGACCGTGAAAACGGGCCGCAGCGGCTTCCATGACGATGTGCCCAAAGAAAATGTGCTGATCGAAAAGGCTGTGGCGCTGTAAGCCCTACCCCCGTTTGCACCCGTGACCACGACCGTGCCCCAGTTCGAAGAGCTGTTTGCTCCATCGCACTGGCGCACGGTCGATTTTTTGGCCGATCTGCACCTGCATCCGGGCGATTTGGCTACTTGGGCAGCGTGGCAGCGCTATCTGGACACGACACCGGCGGATGCGGTTTTCATGCTCGGTGATCTGTTTGAGGTCTGGGTGGGCGACGATGCGTTAGCCGAGCCTGATAGTTTTGAAGCCCAAGGTGCCGCCGTGCTACATGCGGCAGCGCAGCGCCGGGCATTGTTTTTTATGGCTGGGAATCGGGATTTTCTGCTGGGTTCGGCCTTCGCCCAGCAGTGTGGCCTGCACATTTTGGACGACCCGACCGTGCTGCAATGGCAGCAGCAACGCCTGCTCCTGAGCCACGGCGACGCCCTGTGCCTAGACGATGTGGCCTACCAACGCTTTCGCGCCGTGGCGCGCAATCGAGCATGGCAACAGCAGTTTCTGGCCCAACCCTTGGCCGAGCGCCGTGCGCAGGCCCGCCACCTGCGGCAAGAGAGCGAGGCGCACAAGCAATCGGGCACCTTCTATGCCGATGTGGATGCTGCCACCGCTATCGTCTGGCTAGAAGCAGCCAAGGCCCACACCTTGATCCACGGCCACACCCACCGCCCGGCAGAACACGCTTTAGCACCTCATTTATCGCGCATCGTCTTGAGCGATTGGGACTTGGCCGCTCAACCGGCCCGTGCCCAAGTGCTGCGCTTGGATGCCCACGGCCTGCACCGCATCCCGTTGGTGTAATCTATGGGCCAGCCTTTTTGGCAACGCTGCTGGCAACGCCTGCGGCAAGCTGTGGCCCCGCTGCCCGCCATCAGTGACGCCCTGTGGCTGCCTACCCTGCGCCACTATCCTTTTTTAGCCCAACTGAGCTTGGCAGAGCAGGCCAAGTTGCGCGTGCTGGCTGCGCTGTTTTTACGCGACAAAGAGTTTCAGGGCGTGCATGGCTTGGTGGTAAGCGACCGCATGGCGGTAGAAATTGCCGCCCAAGCCTGCCTGCCACTGTTGCACTGGGGCCAGCCAGAAGATGCACTGGGCTGGTACGACGATTTTGTCGGTATCGTGCTGCATCCCGCCCCAGCCCGCGCCCGCCGTCAGGTGGTCGATGCGGCGGGCGTGGTACACGATTACCGCCAAGTGCTGGCGGGCGAGGCCATGTCTGGCGGCCCCATCATGCTCAGTTGGCCCGATGTGCGCCAGAGCCGCGCGGGTAGCAGCAATGTGGTGATCCATGAGTTTGTGCATAAACTCGATATGCGCAATGGCCCAGTAGATGGCTGCCCGCCCCTGCCCGCTGGGTTTATGGGCACGCACAGCGCCCGCGCCGCCCATGCCTGCTGGTGGGACGCTTGGGAGCCTGCCTATACGCATTTTCAGGAGCGTGTGAGCATGGCCGAGCGCTTTGGTGGCCCCCAGCCTTGGCTTGATGCCTATGGTGCTACGGCCCCAGCAGAATTCTTTGCCGTAGTGTGTGAAGCCTATTTTGTCCAGCGGGAGCGGTTTGGCACCGAGTTTCCTAGTTTGCTGCCCTTGCTGGATGGGTTTTTTCGCCCACAGGCCAGCACCAGCATTTAGAAAGACGGTTGCCGGGTAGCCAGCCCTTCCACCCACGACACGGTGGCCGCTACCTCGCTACCGCGCAATTCGTGGCCGACAGCAAACTCCCGAAAGGTGGTGTGGATGGGGGTGTGTTCTAACTGGCGGCGGATAGATTGGGCATGAACCGCTGGCACGATAGCATCGTGCGTGCCGTGGCTAACCCACAACTGGCGGCCTTGCAAGGCACTGGGTTCAGCCTGCAAGGGCTGCACTTCAGGCAACAAACGCCCGTGCCAAACGATGGCTGCGCGCATCAGTTCTGGGCGGGTGAGTAGCAGTGACAGCGCCATGATGCCGCCTTGGCCAAAACCGGCCACCACGACATGCTCAGGCGCAATGTCCAAGCGCAGCCCGGCTGCCACGATGCTCTGCACAATCAAGGAGCGGCTTTGTGCCTCTTGCTCCAAGTCAATCACCGGGTTGCCGCCGGGCGGTATTGCAAAATCAAACCAAGCGTGCGACCCCGGCCCCATGCGGTGGGGTGCCCGCAGGCTCAACAAATAAAAGCGCTCAGGAAATGCCGTGACCAGCGGCAGAAAATCGTGTTCGTTGCTGGCTACATCGTGCAACAGCACCAACAGCCAAGGCCGGGGCGTGCCCAGTGCAGCCGCACGTTGCGAAAAGGTGAGCGGCAAATCGAGCATGTTAGCCCCCTGCCTGCAAGGCCAGCGCGTCAATGGCCAGACCATAGCCCGGCACGCCAAAGCCACACATCACCGCCTTGGCTACTGCCGACAGGTAAGAATGGTGGCGAAAGCTCTCACGCGCATGGACATTGCTGATGTGCAGCTCAATCAGCGTGACGCCAGTGCCCTTGATAGCGTCGGGCAGGGCAATGCTGGTGTGGGTATAGGCCCCAGCATTGAGCACCACACCGGCCAATTGTCCGGCAGCGTGCAAGCGGCCTGCTTCATGAATCCAATCTAGCAGCGCACCTTCGTGGTTGCTTTGGTGAAAACGCAAGGCAAAGCCGTGGCGGGCGCAGGCGGCGGCACAGAGTTGCTCGACATCGGCCAGCGTTTGGGCACCATAAACGGCAGGCTCGCGTGTGCCTAGCAGGTTCAGATTGGGGCCATTGAGGACAAAAACGGTTTTCATGGGCGCACTCCTAGCAGGGGGCCTGTCTGCATCCACCGCCCACAGGCCCAAATTGCCAGATTATCTGCGCCAGCGGGTGGCTTTAGCGGCGCTCCCAACCACTGCGACGGTCATCATAGCCACCATCACCATGCCCCCGGCCATGCCCACGGTCGTGGTGGCGGTGCCGGTGGTGCCGAGGCTCATCGCGGTAATAGTAGCCCGGTGGCGGGGCTACATACACCGGAGGATCATAGTAAACCGGGCGCGGCGGTGGCGGTGCGTAATACACCGGCTGGGCGGGTGCCGGGTAATACACCGCACGCGGTGGGGGCGGCGGGGGCGGTGCCAAATACACTGGGGCCGGAAGGACACGCACGCCACGGCCATTGTCCATATCCACCACCACACCGGGCGAACTGATCCCTAGCGACCAATTAACATCTCTGGCTTGCACCATGCCAACCCCGGCCAACGCGACCAAGGCCAGACCGGCGCTGGCCAGCATGGAACGGACAGAACGTTTATTTGCCATACCAAAATCTCCTGAAAACCACACTGCACACCCACAGCATCTGTGGCTTGATAGACCTATAACGCAGCACCTAGGCCATAGGATGGCAAGGAAAGGTAAAAAATTCCTGTGAACTTGTTTCTGGACGTATATATCGGGTGGCGGTAGCCGTGCCAGCACTGCCGGGCTGGCATCCTAAAATGTCCGCCATGAGTACCCCCACATCTGCCCCCGCCGCTACAGCGGCCCCTGAAGCCAGCAAAACCAGCAATTTTTTGCGCCAAATCATTGAGCATGATCTGGACAAAGGCACCTACGCCAGCCGCCGCTGGGCCGGTAGCCCCGGCGATGCCGCCCACCACGCGGCTGGCGAGCCCGACCCGGCCAAAATCCGCACCCGCTTTCCGCCCGAACCCAATGGCTACCTGCATGTGGGCCATGCCAAATCCATCTGCATTAACTTTGGTTTGGCGCGTGACTATGGCGGCGTTTGCCACCTGCGCTTTGACGACACTAACCCCGAAAAAGAAGACCAAGAGTACGTCAACAGCATCATTGATGCCGTGCGTTGGTTAGGCTTTGACTGGAGCCAGCCCGGCAACAGCCAGCCCTACCAAGCCAGCGACTATTTTGGCTTTATGTACCGCGCCGCCGAGGCTCTGATTGAGGCCGGCCACGCCTATGTGGATGAGCAAACCGCCGAAGAAATGCGCGCCAACCGGGGCGACTTTGGCAAACCCGGCATCGACAGCCCGTACCGCAGCCGCACCCCCGCAGAGAATTTGGCCCGCTTTCGCCAGATGCGCGATGGTGCTTTGCCCGATGGCGCTGCCGTGCTGCGCGCCAAAATCGACATGGCCAGCCCCAACATCAACCTGCGCGATCCGGCCATCTACCGTATCAAGCACGCCGAACACCACCACACCGGCAACCAATGGTGCATCTACCCGATGTACACCTTTGCGCACCCGATTGAAGATGCGCTAGAGCAAATCACGCACAGCATTTGCACGCTGGAGTTTGAAGACCAGCGCCCGTTTTACGACTGGCTGTTGCAACGCCTGATTGAAGGCGGCCTGCTGGCAGCCCCGGCTCCGCACCAATACGAGTTTGCCCGCCTGAACCTGACTTATGTCGTCACCAGCAAGCGCAAATTGGCGCAACTGGTGAACGAAGGCAAAGTGAACGGTTGGGATGACCCCCGTATGCCCACCATCGTCGGCCTGCGCCGCCGGGGCTACACCCCAGAAAGCCTGCAACTGTTTGCCGAGCGCATTGGCGTCACCAAGAGCGATAGTTGGATTGACTACAGCACCCTAGAGGGCTGCCTGCGCGAAACCTTGGAAACTACCGCCCACCGGGGCATGGTGGTACTCAACCCGGTCAAGCTGGTGCTGACCAACTGGGACGAAGTGATGGGCGCAGGCCATCTGGAGCCATGCACCTTGCCCGCGTTGCCGCACCCGCCAGAGGGCGTGGCATCGCCGCTGCGCCATTTTCAGATTGGCAAAGAAGTATGGATTGAGCGCGAAGACTTTGCCGAAGTACCGCCCAAGGGCTACAAGCGCCTGTTCCCCGGCAACAAAGTGCGATTGAAGGGCGGCTATGTCATTGAATGCACCGGCTGCACCAAAGATGCTGACGGGCAGATCACCGAAGTGCTGGCTACCGTGGTGCCCGACACCAAGAGCGGTACCCCCGGTGCCGACACCGTGAAGGTCAAAGCGGCCATCACTTGGGTGGGTGTGAGCGATGGCGTACAAGCCGAAGTGCGCATGTATGACCGCCTGTTCTCGGATGCCCAGCCCGATGCCGGTGGCAAAGACTTTTTGCAAGCGCTCAACCCCAACAGCCTGAAGGTGGTCACGGCCATCATCGAGCCTTCCTTAGCCCATGCCCAACCTGAT
This sequence comes from Burkholderiaceae bacterium, assembly GCA_019745615.1. Classification (GTDB taxonomy): domain Bacteria; phylum Pseudomonadota; class Gammaproteobacteria; order Burkholderiales; family Burkholderiaceae_C; genus Simplicispira. The sequence goes on along the minus strand of JAIESZ010000084.1, from coordinate 2,209 downwards.
GCCAAGTTCCAGTTTGAGCGCCACGGCTATTTTGTGGCCGACCGGGTCGATCATGCGCCGGGCAAGCCGGTGTTCAATCTGGCCGTGGGCCTGAAAGACAGCTGGGGCTGATAGGCCAGAGCGCAAGGCGCGAAACCACCGTGCCTTGTGCTTACCCCAATGACAGGGGCGGCGTTTTGGGGTAAACCGTGGGAAGCAAGACGCGTTGCGTGTTTTGCCCCACCCCCATCGCACAGGAGTTTTCCATGAGCATGATGAAAGCCGCCGTTTTTGTTGCCCCCGGTCGTATTGAGCTGGCGGACAAGCCGATCCCGGAGGTGGGCCCCAATGATGCCTTGATGCGCATCACCACCACCACCATCTGCGGCACCGATGTGCATATTCTCAGGGGGGAGTATCCGGTAGCCAAGGGCCTGACTATCGGCCACGAGCCGGTGGGCGTCATCGAAAAACTCGGTAGTGCCGTGGTGGGCTACACCGAGGGCCAGCGGGTGATTGCTGGGGCCATCTGCCCCAACTTTAATTCTTATGCGGCGCAAGATGGCGTGGCCTCGCAAGACGGCAGTTACCTCATTCCTAGCGGCCTGTGCGGCTGCCACGGTTACAAGGCCACGGCGGGCTGGCGCTTTGGTAATCTGATTGATGGCACCCAAGCCGAGTATGTGTTGGTGCCCGATGCCCAAGCCAATTTGGCCCCGATTCCCGATGGCCTGACCGATGAGCAGGTGCTGATGTGCCCCGACATCATGTCCACCGGCTTTAAGGGCGCTGAAAACGCCAACATTAGAATTGGCGACACCGTGGTGGTGTTTGCCCAAGGGCCGATTGGCCTGTGCGCCACCGCTGGTGCGCGTCTGCTGGGTGCCACCACCATCATTGCGGTCGATGGCAATGACCACCGTTTGGGCATTGCGCAAAAAATGGGGGCCGATATCACGCTCAACTTTCGCAACTGCGACGTAGTGGATGAAATCATGAAGCTCACCGGGGGTCGGGGCGTCGATTCTTCTATTGAAGCCTTGGGCACACAGGCCACGTTTGAATCGGCACTGCGGGTGCTCAAGCCGGGCGGTACCTTGTCGAGCTTAGGCGTTTATTCTGAAGATTTAAAAATTCCGCTGTCGGCTTTTGCGGCGGGCTTGGGCGATCACAAAATTAACACCGCGCTGTGCCCCGGTGGCAAAGAGCGGATGCGCCGCCTGATGAATGTGGTGGCCTCTAGCCGCGTTGATTTGGGCTTGCTGGTCACGCACCAGTACAAGCTCGATGACATCGAGGCCGCCTACGATTTGTTTGCCCACCAGCGCGATGGCGTGCTCAAAGTAGCCATCAAGCCGTAGTCAGCTGGTTTTTATACTATCGCCAAAGAAGCCACCTCGTCCCTAACGTGGCTTTTGTCTACTGTCTTGCTGGAGTGCGTTTGTGATGCCGTTTTCCGTCTCCTCCCTGCTGGCTGGGCTGTCTTTATTGATGGCCCCTGTCGCTATGGCCCACGCCGCAGAGCCACCTCCGGCCTATGCGGGGGTATGGTCTGGAACCATTGGTAAAAGCGCCGTGATGGTTTGCCTATCTTCTGCACCCCAGTATTACTACCGCAAAATGCGCAAGGGCCTCGTGCTCAATGGGGCCGATGCCACAGACCCCTTCAAAGCGTTGGAGGCCGGACTGCGCAGCGGACACCTGCATCTGCTAGAACAAGAGTCGCCGGTGCCCGGTCAGCAAGATACCGTGACCGGGCGTTGGCAGATGCAACCGGGGGCCGTTGGCGAGCTGGTGGGCACCTGGAGCGATTCGGCGGGCCAAAAAACATGGCCTATTCGGCTGCAACGGCTGAACCCCTCAGGCCCACAGGCGCAAAAACCGTGGGCTGAAGACTGCCCCAACGCCTATTTTCAGCCTTTAAAGGATGCTGTCCACTGGACGACCAAGCCTGCCGCTTTTGCAGGCAAGCCTTACCAGATGATGAGCACCCCGTTTGCCGACGCCCTGCAATTGCCTGCCGAGATGCCTGCGGCCCGCAAGATCAACCCGATGGCGCAGGCATGGCTGAAAGAGCAGGCGGTGGCGTTATACAGCTGCCGTATCAATGGTGGCACCGGTGAGGATTGGAGCGCCACCTTGGCCCCCAAGATTTGGAATGACAAGTTTCTGGTGCTAGAAGATTCACTGAGCGAAGTCTTTTGCGGTGGCGCGCATGGCAATGCTTCTC
>JAIESZ010000162.1 GCA_019745615.1 Burkholderiaceae bacterium | reverse complement strand
CCGGCCATTCTGAAGGCCGTACACGAACAAGGCTACGATACCCCCACGCCTATTCAGGCCCAGGCTATCCCCGCTGTGCTGGCTGGGCACGATCTGCTGGCAGGTGCCCAAACCGGCACCGGCAAGACGGCGGCTTTTACTCTGCCCCTGCTGCACCGTTTGTCGCTATCGAGCGCACCCAAAAGCAAGTTTGGCAACAAGGGCGTGCGCGCCTTAGTACTCACACCCACCCGTGAGCTGGCCGCGCAAGTGGAAGAATCGGTGCGCCAATATGGCAAGTACCTCGACCTCAACTCCACCGTGGTTTTTGGTGGCGTGGGCATGAATCCACAGATTGACCGTATCAAGCGTGGTGTGGATGTGCTGGTAGCCACCCCAGGGCGTTTGCTCGATTTGCAGCAACAGGGCTTTTTGGATTTGTCCACGGTCGAAGTGCTGGTGCTGGACGAAGCCGACCGCATGCTGGATATGGGCTTTATCCACGATGTGAAGAAAATTTTGGCACTGGTGCCCAAAGAAAAGCAAAGCCTGCTGTTCTCGGCCACCTTCAGCGATGAAATCCGCGAACTGGCCGCCACGCTGCTCAAAGACCCGCAAAGCATCCAAGTGACACCGCGCAACACCACCGTGCAGCGCATCTCGCAAGTGATTCACCCAGTAGGCCGGGGCAAGAAAAAGCAAGCGCTGCTGCACATCATCCAGCAAAACAACTGGAGCCAAGTGCTGGTGTTCACCCGTACCAAATTTGGTGCCAACAATGTGGCCGAGTTTTTGACTAAGCACAATGTGCAAGCGATGGCACTGCACGGCAACAAGAGCCAAAGTGCGCGCACGCAGGCGCTGGCAGGCTTCAAGAGCGGCGACATCCGCGCTTTAGTGGCCACCGACATTGCCGCGCGCGGTATCGACATTGACGATCTGCCACACGTCGTTAACTACGAAATCCCCAATGTGGCCGAAGATTACGTCCACCGCATTGGCCGCACGGGCCGTGCTGGTGCCAGCGGTGAAGCGGTAAGCTTGGTCTGCATGGACGAAGAAGGCTTCATGATGGACATTGAGCGCTTTACCAAACAAACCATTCCCGTGGAAGTGGTGGAAGGTTTTGGCCCTGAAGAAGGTGAAAAAGCCGAACCCATTGCTATGGGCCGCCAAACCATTTGGGGCGGTGCAGGCAAGCCCCCCAGCCGCGATGTGATGCAAGCCGCTGCCAAAGCAGCGCGCGGCGAGATGATGGAGCGTATGCGTGCCGGTAAAACCGGGCAGGGCGAGCGTGCTGCTGGCGGCAAGGCGGGCGGCGGCGGTGGTGGTGGTAATGGTGGCAGTGGCCCACGCGGCGGCGGTAATGCGGGCGGCGGTGGTCGTGGCGGCCCGCGCAATGCAGCCGCAGGGCATCCGGCGGGCGGTGGAGCGGGCGGGCGTGGCCCAGCACCGGGCCGTGGCCGTCCCGGTGGCGGCAACCGCTTTAACAGCGACGCCCAGCCCCCGCGTGAAAATGCCCACTTGGGCACCCACGGCGGTCACAGTATGCCGTCTAGCCGGGGTGCGGGTGGCTCAGGTCAGCCCGACCCGATGCGCACCAGCGTCGATAGCATGTTAGATCGTGGACGCCGTGGCGGTGGTTTCCGCAGCGGTGGCGGCGGTGGTGGTTATGCCGGTGGCGGTCGTGGTGGTTCGCGCAGTGGTGGCGGTGGTGGTGCTGGCGGCGGTTCACGCGGCGGCTCTTTCAACCGTTAAGGCCAGTGTAGAGGGGTGAGGTGGCCTCTCTTACTGCGGTTAGGGCGGCGGTGCGGTAGTAATATCACACTGCCATTTCTGGCCCCATTTGCTTGGCGGCTTTTGCAACCCCTTGCCTGTAATACACACACCATGACCTTGCTGATGCCCCCTCGCCTCCAATGGCTGCACAATCGCTCTATGGGTGCAACTGCCGTGGCACCTCAGGGGCGTTGGCGTGGCAGCGGCGCTTCTTTGCTGCTGGCCACCCTGTTGACGGGCTGTGCCACCACACCGTTACCGCCGTGGCCCAATCCCTTTAAGCCCTCGGCCACCAAACTGCCGCCGCCGCTGTATTCAGGGGCCACCCCGATGGCGTCTGTGCCGCCTTTGTTACCCTCAGAGGCCGTATCGCCCCGCACCACAGCAGCGGTAAGCCCCGAAGATGCCAAAGTCGCGGCACATTTTCCCGATCCTGCCCAGCGCTACCATACCCCCGGCTTGGCTGCGCAGCGCGAAACTTTTACCAGCAATGCCGAGTTAGCGCAGTGGCTGCGGGCGCTTGCGGGGGCCTCCTTGTCGGGTGGCACCCAAACTACCTTATTGACCCCCGGTGCCTCGCAGCGTGGCGAGCCTGTCCATGCCTTGGTGCTCACCCGCGCCTCTGGCACCGACCCCGACACGCTGGTGGCTAGCAAACGCCCCACAGTGTTGCTGATCGGCCAGCAACATGGCGATGAACCTGCCAGCAGCGAAGCCCTGCTGGTGTTGGCCCAAGAGCTGGCTTATGGTCAGTTGGCACCGCTATTGGACAAAATCAATGTGCTGATCGTGCCACGGGCCAACCCCGATGGTGCCGAGTCTGGCAGCCGGGCCACCGCCAATGGTATCGATTTAAACCACGATCACCTGTTGCTACAAACGCCCGAAGCGCGGGCACTGGCGGTGCTGGTGCGCGACTTTCGGCCCACCTTGGTGCTTGATGCCCATGAATACAACCCTGCAGGCGATTATTTAGCGCAATGGAGCGCCTTGGCTTACGACGACGTGCTGCTGCAATACGCCAATGCTGCCGGTACCCCCGAATTTCTCTCTAAAGCGGCCCGCGAGTGGTACTACCCGGCGCAGGTCAGTGCCTTGCAGGCCCAAGCCCTGCGCAGTGATTGGTACCACAAGCCCACCACACAGGGGCAAGAGGCCCGGATGCTTATGGGGGCCACTACCCCCGACAATAGCCGCAACGCTAATGGACTCAAGCACGCTGTCAGTGCCGTAGTGGTAACGCGTGGTGTGGGTTTGGGGCGAGCACATTTACAGCGCCGGGTTCATGCCCAAGTGACGGCTATCAGCAGCGCCTTGCGCACCACAGCAGAACGGGCAGCCAGCCTAGAGCAGGTGCGCTCGTTTGTCGTGCGCGACAGCATGGCGCAAGCCTGCCGTGACCGCATCGTGCTAGAAACCGCCACAGTGCCAGAAAACCGTGATGTCTCTTTGCTAGAGCCTGCCACCGGGGTGGTGCGTACCCAGCGTGTCAGTTGGGAGTCCACTTTGCAGCCACGTGCCGTGCAAACGCGGGCGCGGCCCTGCGGTTACTGGCTGGCCCCTAGTGCAGCAGACGCTGTAGGGCGTTTGCGCCTGCTGGGCGTGCAGGTGCTGCGCGTGGCCGAGCCGGGCGGCGTGGTGGCCGAGACCTTTAGCGCCACTGGCGATGGGGATGCCCCCGAGTCCAAGCCAGTTACGCTAGTACGTGCGGCGTTGGATATACCTACAGGCAGCTACTACATCTCACTCAGCCAACCCTTGGCCAATTTGGTGTCTGCGGCACTAGAGCCTGATACCCGCCACAGCTATTTTGCCCACCAGTTGATTGGTGGGCTGCCAGAGGTGGCGCGGGTCGTGGCCCGGCCCACTCTGGTGTTTGAAGAAGCCGAATAGCAGCGCCAACAGCTTGTGCGCTCCAATACCCTACCTGATGGCGGGGTGCTGGAGGTTAAGCATTTAGGGCTGCTTGGCCACGCAATCGGCGTAGTAGCGCACCACGCCTTCGCTGTCTTCCACTTCTACCAAGCCGTGGATGTCGGTCTCAAAGCCGGGGCAAATTTTGGCAAACTCACGGGCAAACTTGAGGTAATCGACAATTTTCTTGTTGAACACTTCGCCCGGAATCAGCAGGGGAATGCCCGGTGGGTAGGGCGTGACCAAGCCCACGGTAATGCGCCCTTCTAGCTCGTCAATCGCTACGCGCTCGGTGGTGCGGTGGGCAATGTGGGCATAAGCATCCGAGGGCTTCATGGCGGGCTTGAGATCCGAGAGGTACATCTCGGTGGTCAGGCGGGCAATGTCGTACTTGGCGTACATCTCATGCACATGCTGGCACAAATCACGCAAACCCATGCGCTCATACACTTTGTGCTGCTGGCAGAACTCCGGCAGGATGCGCCACATGGGCTGGTTCTTTTCGTAATCGTCCTTGAACTGTTGCAAGGCGGTGAGCATGGTGTTCCAACGGCCCTTGGTGATGCCGATGGTGAACATGATGAAGAACGAATACAGGCCGGTTTTTTCAACCACCACGCCATGCTCGGCTAGATACTTGGTCACGATAGAGGCCGGAATGCCAGTCTTATCAAACTCGCCATCGAGGTTCAGGCCCGGCGTGACGATGGTCGATTTGATCGGGTCGAGCATGTTAAAGCCATCGGCCAGCGCGCCAAAACCATGCCACTTGCTGTCGTTCTTTTTGCCTTTGCCCTTGCTATCGCTGCGGATGATCCAGTTTTCGGCGCGGCCAATGCCCTCTTCGACCAGCTTTTCTGGCCCCCAGACCTTAAACCACCAGTCGTCTTTGCCAAACTCGTCTTCAATTTGACGCATGGCACGGCGGAAATCCAATGCCTCCAAAATGCTCTCTTCCACCAGCGCCGTGCCGCCGGGCGGCTCCATCATGGCAGCGGCCACATCGCAACTGGCAATGATGCTGTACTGCGGGCTGGTGCTGGTGTGCATCAGGTAGGCCTCGTTGAACAAGTGCCGATCCAGCGGTGTCGATTGCGAGTCTTGCACCAGCACATGGCTGGCTTGGCTGATACCCGCCAGCAGCTTGTGGATGGACTGCGTGGCATACACCACCGAATGCTTAGGGCGCGCACGCTTTTTACCCATCGCGTGGTAGCTGCCATAAAACGGGTGGAAAGCGGCGTGCGGCAACCAAGCCTCGTCAAAGTGCAGGTTGTCCACATAGCCATCAAGCATCCCCTTGATGGTCTCGGTGTTGTAGAGCACGCCGTCGTAAGTGGACTGCGTGAGCGTGAGCACACGCGGCCTGACCTTGCTGGCATCCACGCCTTGGAGCAAGGGGTTGGCGCGAATTTTCTCTTGGATGGTTTCTGGCGCAAACTCGCTTTGCGGAATCGGGCCAATGATGCCAAAGTGGTTGCGCGTGGGCTTAAGGAACACCGGAATCGCACCCGTCATGATGATGCTGTGCAGCACCGACTTGTGGCAGTTGCGATCCACCACCACCACATCGCCCGGTGCCACGGTGTGGTGCCAAACGATCTTATTGGAGGTAGAGGTGCCGTTGGTGACGAAGAAGCAGTGGTCGGCATTAAAAATGCGCGCTGCATTGCGCTCTGACTCGCCAATAGCGCCGTTGTGGTCTAGCAGTTGGCCCAGTTCTTCTACGGCATTGCACACGTCGGCGCGCAGCATATTCTCGCCATAAAACTGGTGGTACATCTGGCCTACTGGGCTTTTCAAGAAGGCGACGCCGCCGGAGTGGCCGGGGCAGTGCCAAGAATAAGAGCCGTCTTCGGCGTAGTCGAGCAGCGCCTTAAAGAACGGTGGCTGCACGCCTTCTAGGTAGCTTTTGGCCTCGCGGATGATGTGCTTGGCCACGAACTCCGGCGTATCCTCAAACATGTGGATAAAGCCGTGCAGCTCGCGCAGAATGTCATTGGGCAGATGGCGGCTGGTTTTAGTCTCGCCATGCACATAGATGGGCACATCGGCATTCTTGCGCCGCACTTCGCCAATAAAGTTGCGCAAACTCAGCACAATCGGGTCAAGGCCAGAGCCTAAGGTAAATTCCTCATCGTCAATCGACAAAATAAAGGCACTGGCGCGGCTTTGCTGTTGGGCAAACTGGCTCAAGTCGCCATAGCTGGTCACGCCCAGCACTTCAAACCCTTCAGACTCGATAGCTTGGGCCAGCGCACGGATGCCCAAGCCCGAAGTATTCTCCGAACGGTAGTCTTCATCGATGATGATGATGGGAAAGCGAAATTTCATGGGCAACCTCTCGAAGTAGCGGTTCAAGGGCGCAGTGCCCTAAAAAAGAAAATAGGCGCGAAGTGTAAGGAATAACTTTGTCGGTGCCGTGACGCACACCGCCAATGTCCCAGAGTATGCTGTGGTGCCGATTGATTGCAAAGGGAGGCTCTTGTGACCCTAGATGATTCCACGCTGTGGTGGCTGCTGGCAGGGGCCATTGTGGTGGCCGAGTTGCTCACTGGCACTTTTTACCTGCTCATGCTGGCGCTGGGGACGGCAGCAGGGGCGCTGGCGGCCCATGCGGGCTTGGCACAGCCAGTGCAAATTACCCTCGCAGCACTGGTGGGCGGAGGGGCCGTGGTGCTGTGCCACTGGTACCGACGCCGCCGCCCCGGAGACCCCTCGCCCCGCGCTGACCGCAGTGTCAATCTCGATATTGGTGAAGTGGTGCATATTGAGGGCTGGAACCCCGACGGCACCGCCTCGGTGCGCTATCGCGGCGCACAATGGACGGCCATTCACCGCCCCGGCACCACGCCGCGCACGGGCGCACACCGCGTGGCCGAACTGGTGGGCAGCCGCCTGCTGGTAGACCCGGTGTGATGCCAACGCCTGTTTTTTCCAGTTCCAGCAGAAAGGCCCATCATGGAAATCGCCATCATCGTTTTTATCATTGCCGTGATTTTTATTGCGCGCTCCATCAAAGTGGTGCCGCAGCAGAACGCGTGGGTCAAAGAGCGGCTAGGCAAGTACGCTGGCACCCTGACACCGGGGCTGAATTTTTTGGTGCCTTTTGTGGATAAGGTGGCCTACAAACACAGCTTGAAGGAAATCCCGCTGGACGTGCCCAGCCAAATCTGTATTACCCGCGACAACACCCAGTTGCAGGTCGATGGCATCTTGTATTTTCAGGTGACTGACCCGATGCGCGCCAGTTATGGCTCGTCCAACTACATCATGGCAGTGACGCAACTGGCACAAACGAGCCTGCGCAGCGTGATTGGCAAGCTGGAATTGGACAAAACCTTTGAAGAGCGCGACATCATCAATGCCCAAGTGGTGCAGGCCATTGACGAAGCGGCGCTTAACTGGGGCGTGAAGGTGCTGCGCTACGAAATCAAGGATTTGACGCCGCCCAAAGAAATTTTGCACGCCATGCAGGCCCAGATCACCGCAGAGCGTGAAAAGCGCGCCTTGATTGCCGCTTCGGAGGGCCGCCGCCAAGAGCAGATCAACATTGCCACCGGCGAACGTGAAGCCTCTATTGCCCGCTCGGAGGGCGAAAAACAGGCCGCCATCAACCAAGCCCAAGGTGAAGCCACGGCCATCATGACGCTGGCCTCAGCCTCGGCCCAAGCGATTGAGCGCATTGCTACCGCTATTCGCCAGCCCGGCGGTGAGCAGGCGGTGCAGCTCAAGGTGGCAGAAAAAGCCGTAGAAGCCTACGGCAAGGTGGCCCAAGATGCCACCACCACTTTGATTGTGCCCAGCAACATGACCGAGGTCTCAGCGCTGATTGCTTCGGCCATGAAGATGGTGCAAGCGCAACCTCCGGCTTGAGGCTAAAAAATTATTTTTGCAATGCAATGGGCCGCTCGTAATTTAGCATTACAATCATAGGCTCACGGAGAGGTGGATGAGCGGTTTAAGTCGCACGCCTGGAAAGCGTGTGTGGGCTAATCCCCACCGCGGGTTCGAATCCCGCCCTCTCCGCCAAA
>JAIESZ010000161.1 GCA_019745615.1 Burkholderiaceae bacterium | reverse complement strand
CCTTCTTTATTGCTGGGGCCATGGCCGCGCTGATTCCCAAGGCCAGCATCACGCGCTGGCTGGGGCGCAATACCCCGGTGTATGTCTCTTACCCGGCAGCGGCAGCGGCTGGCTCGCTGCTGGCGGTGTGTTCTTGCACCATCGTGCCCTTGTTTGCGGGCATCTATCGCAAGGGGGCAGGCATTGGCCCAGCCATCACTTTTCTGTTTTTTGCCCCGGCGGGCAACATCATGGCACTGGCCTATACCGGCAGTATTTTGGGGCTGGAGTTTGCCGCTGCGCGCTTTATTCTGTGCCTGCTATTTGGCATCGGTATCGGGCTGCTGATGGCCATGCTGTTTTGGCGTGATGATGCCAGCCACGATGCCCAAACCGATACCCTGTTTGCCGAGAAAGCCCACGTGGGTTCAGCGGCCACCGGCCTGTTGCTGTCGATGGTGGCGCTGCTGATCGCGGGTACGCTCAAGTTATGGCCTTTGACCAGCACGCTGGGCACCATCACACTGCCGCTGATGTGGGCGCAAGATTGGCAGGCAACGCTGTTTCAATGGGTGCCTTACGACACCGCCAAAGGCGAAGAAGGGGTCACCTTCCAAGGCTCGGTGCTCATCCTGCTGTTGTTGCTGATTGCCACCACGGCTTGGAAGGGCCTAGAAAACATCATCGAAGGTGCCAACCGCTGGACGTGGATCACGCTGGGCCTGACCGCTGCCACGCTGCTGGTGGCAGCCTTGCGCTTGACCCCCAGCGCCCAAGGGCTGGAGTTGGCACTGACCGGGCGTTTCTTTGGCGTCGGCCTGTGTTTATGGGCCGTCTGGCATTACCTCCAAGCTCTAGAGGCCGATGACCGCCAAGCTTGGCTGTGGGAGGCTTGGCGCTTTGTGAAGCAAATTTTTGGGCTGCTGGTGGTGGGGGTTTTTATTGTGGGTGTGGTGCGCCAAATCATCCAGCCTGAATGGATTGAGAGCTTGGCCGGAAACAACACCGTAGCCGCCAATACGGTGGCGGTGCTGTTTGGTGTTTTTATGTATTTTCCGACACTGGTGGAAGTGCCAGTAGCCAAGATGTTCTTGGACTTAGGGATGCACCCTGGGCCGCTGTTGGCCTACCTGATGGCCGACCCAGAACTCAGCCTGCAAAGCATTTTGATGGTAATTGCCGTGATTGGCCGCCAAAAAACTTTTGCTTACGTCGGCTGGGTGGCTATTTTTAGTGTGGTGGCCGGGCTGTCGTATGGTGCTTGGGTCGATGGCATGGCGTGGCAAACGCTGGCCTTGGGCTTGGCGGCCTTGGTTGCTATGTTGGCCGGTTTGCTGGTCTGGCTGCATCGCTTGCAAGTAGCACGTTCCCCGCTGTAAATGGTTTTTTCAACCCGCAAGGAGACTCTTATGTTGACCGTCAAAATCCTTGGCTCTGGCTGTGCCAACTGCCGCAAGCTAGAGGCCGTAGCCCGCGAAGCTGCTACCGAGGCCGGCATTGAGGCCGAGTTCGTCAAAATCACCGATATGCAGGCCATCATGGCCTATGACCTGCTCTCGACTCCGGGGCTGGTCATCAATGAGAAGCTGGTAGCCAGCGGGCGCATCCCTAGTAAGGTGGATGTGCAGCAATGGTTAAAAGCCGCTTAAGCGGCTTTTAACCCTCTAAAACAACCGGGCAGCCGGGCAGGCACATGAGCCTGCACCCGGCCAGAAGACGGTTAAACCCGCTCGCTCACCCAAGCTTGCACGCTGGCCAGCGCCGCAGGCAATTGGGCGGCATTGGTGCCACCGGCCATCGCCATATCGGGCTTGCCGCCGCCCTTGCCACCCACTTGCTGGGCGACAAAGTTAACCAGTTCCCCGGCCTTGACCTTGCCCACGCTGTCAGACGTGACGCCAGCGGCCAGTTGCACTTTGTCGCCATCCACAGCGGCCAGCACAATGGCAGCGGTCTTGAGCTTGTCCTTGAGCTTGTCCAAGGTATCGCGCAGGGTTTTGGCATCCGCGCCGGGCAGCACGGCAGCCAACACCTTCAGGCCTTTGACGTCCACCGCTTGCGCCACCAGCTCATCGCCTTGGCTAGAAGCCAGCTTGCCCTTGAGCGCAGCCACTTCTTTTTCCAGCGCTTTGATCTGCTCCAGCGTTTGGGCGATACGGCTGTTGACCTCTGCCGTAGGCGCACGCAAAGCCGATGCGGCTTGGGCCACGGTGTCTTCCAGCGCTTGCAGATAGGCCAAGGCGTTGTCGCCTGTCACAGCTTCGATGCGGCGCACGCCAGCGGCCACGCCACTTTCGGCCACGATCTTGAACAGACCGATATCGCCGGTGCGTTGCACATGGGTGCCGCCGCACAGCTCGCGGCTGGAGCCAATATCGAGCACGCGCACGGTTTCGCCATATTTTTCACCAAACAGCATCATCGCGCCGGTTTTTTGTGCCGATTCAATGTCCATCACCCGCGCTTGGGCAGCGGCGTTGGCCAAAATTTCGGCATTCACCAAGGCTTCGATCTGGCGGATTTCGGCGTCCGTAACCGGGGCATTGTGGGCAAAGTCAAAGCGGGTGCGCTCGGCATTGACCAAGCTGCCCTTTTGCTGCACATGGCTGCCCAGCACTTCGCGCAGGGCTTTGTGCATCAGGTGGGTGGCGCTGTGGTTGCGCACGGTGGCGGCGCGCAAGGCCACATCCACTTGGGCCGTGACATGGTCGCCCACATTGAGCGTGCCTTGCTCCAGCGTACCATGGTGGCCGAACACATCGGCCTTGATTTTGAGGGTGTCGGCCACGGCAAACTGCGCCGAACCGCTGGTAATCTGGCCTTGGTCGCCCACTTGGCCGCCGCTTTCAGCATAGAAGGGCGTGGTATCGAGCACCACAACACCGCTTTGGCCGGATTTGATTTCGGCCACGCTTACGCCATCGACATACAGGGCAACGATTTTGGCTGTCGCTTCTTGCAAATGTGTGTAGCCAGTAAAGGTATTGCCAGCACCCGCGTAGTCCAACGCCTTGTCCATCTTGAACTTGCCAGCAGCGCGGGCTTGGGCTTTTTGCTTTTCCATCGCAGCCGCAAAACCAGCCTCATCGACGGCCACGCCACGCTCACGGCAAACGTCGTTGGTCAAATCCAGCGGGAAGCCAAAGGTATCGTGCAACTTGAAGGCAATGTCGCCGGGCAGGGTATTGGCACCGTCGGCCAAAGCGGCATCCAGAATTTCCATGCCATTGGCGAGGGTTTCATAGAAACGCTCTTCTTCGGCTTTCAGCACTTCGGTGATGCGCTGTTGTTGCGCACGAATTTGTGGGTAAGCATCACCCATCAGCTGCGCCAAATCCGCCACCAACTTGTGGAAGAACGGCGTTTTTTGGCCTAGCTTGTAACCGTGGCGGATGGCGCGGCGCACAATACGGCGCTGCACATAGCCCCGGCCTTCGTTGCTGGGCATGACGCCATCACTGACCAAAAAGGCGGTAGCGCGGATATGGTCGGCAATCACGCGCAGGGATTTGTGGCCCAGATCGGTACAACCGGTTTCGCGGCCAGCAGCCTTGATGAGCGCATCGAACAGGTCAATCTCGTAGTTGCTGTGGACGTGCTGCAAGATGGCGGCCAGACGCTCCAGCCCCATGCCGGTATCCACGCAGGGCGCAGGCAGCGGCGTGACGGCTCCGGTCTCGTCCATGTTGAACTGCATGAACACGTTGTTCCAGATTTCGATAAAGCGGTCGCCGTCTTCTTCGGGGCTGCCCGGAGGGCCGCCGGGGATGTGGTCACCGTGGTCGTAAAAAATTTCGGAGCAGGGGCCGCAGGGGCCAGTGTCGGCCATCATCCAGAAATTGTCTGACTTGTAGCGTGCGCCTTTGTTGTCGCCAATGCGAATCACGCGATCAGGGGGCAGGCCGATTTCTTTTGTCCAGATGTCGTAGGCTTCGTCGTCTTCGGCATACACCGTGACCAACAGGCGCTCTTGGGGCAGTTTGTAGACTTCGGTCAGCAGCTCCCAAGCCCACTTCAGGCTTTCCCGCTTAAAGTAGTCGCCAAAGCTCCAGTTGCCCAGCATCTCAAAAAAAGTATGGTGGCGTGCGGTGTAGCCGACGTTTTCTAAGTCGTTGTGTTTGCCACCAGCACGCAAGCAGGCTTGCACCGAGGCGGCGCGCACATAGCTGCGCTTGTCGCTGCCCAAAAACACGTCTTTGAACTGCACCATGCCAGAGTTGGTGAACATCAGCGTCGGGTCATTGCCCGGCACCAACGGGCTGGATGCCACCACAGTGTGCCCCTTAGAAGCAAAAAAATCCAAAAAGGTCTTGCGGATGTCGGCAACGGTAAAAATGGGTGTGCTCATGGGTTTGTGTAAGGGGGTATTCGGTGGGGCAGGCCAGGCAGTGTCCTGCCCTTGGAGGACAGAGGTAGATTATAGATTTGGCCTTGCCTGCATACAGGCGGTGCAAACGCTATGCTTAACACGCACGGCGACCTTGCTTCTTGCCGCCATTTTTCTGGAGCCCTCCATGACCGCCTCGCCCCTCGCCCAACTCCAAGACCCCAGTCTGCTCCAGACCAACGCCCTGCTCAACGGCCAATGGGTAGGTGGCAGCAGCCGCTTTGCTGTCCACGACCCCGCCACCGGGGCCTTGCTAGCCGAGGTAGCCAATCTGGGGCCACAAGAGGCGGAAGCCGCCATCACCGCCGCTGCTGCCGCTTGGCCTGCTTGGCGCAGTACCACCGCCAAAGAGCGCAGCATCGTGCTGCGGCGTTGGTTTGATCTGCTCATGCAGCACCAAGACGATTTGGCGCTCATCATGACCGCAGAACAGGGCAAGCCGCTGGCCGAAGCCAAAGGCGAAGTAGCCTACGGTGCCAGCTTTGTCGAGTGGTTTGCTGAAGAGGCCAAACGCGTCAATGGCGAAACGCTGCCCCAGTTTGATAACAACCGCCGCCTGCTGGTGCTCAAGCAGCCCATTGGTGTTTGTGCAGCCATCACACCTTGGAACTTTCCACTCGCCATGATTACGCGTAAAGTGGCCCCAGCGCTGGCCGCTGGTTGCCCAGTGGTGATTAAACCGGCAGAACTCACGCCCCTGACGGCGCTGGCCGTGGCCGAACTGGCCCTGCGTGCGGGCCTCCCGGCGGGGGTGCTGCACGTACTCACGGCAGACAACGCCAACAGCATTGCCATTGGTAAAGTGCTGTGCGCCAGCAGCACCGTGCGCCACCTCAGCTTTACCGGCAGCACCGAAGTGGGCCGTATTTTGATGGCGCAATGTGCGCCCACAGTCAAAAAACTCTCTCTGGAGTTGGGCGGCAATGCGCCATTTATCGTGTTTGATGATGCCGATATTGACAGTGCGGTAGAAGGGGCTTTTGCCAGCAAATACCGCAATGCGGGCCAAACCTGTGTCTGCACCAATCGCTTCTATGTGCAAGCGGGGGTTTATGACGCCTTTGTTACCCGATTTGCCGCCAAAGTTGCCACCGCTAAGGTAGGCAATGGCTTTGAAGATGGTGTCAACCAAGGGCCGTTGATTGAAGAAGCTGCGGTGCAGAAAGTGCAGCGCCATCTGCAAGATGCGGTAGCCAAAGGGGGCCGGGTGCTGACCGGCGGCCAGCGCTTGTCTGAGCTGGGCAGTGGGCAATTTTTTGCCCCTACCGTGGTGGCCGACGCTACGGCCGACATGCTTTGCGCCAGCGAGGAAACCTTTGGCCCGCTGGCCCCCGTGTTCAAGTTTGACACCGAACAAGAAGCCATTGCAGCGGCCAATGCCACCGAGTTTGGCTTGGCCAGCTATTTCTATAGCCGCGACATAGGCCGCATCTTTCGCGTCGGTGAGGCACTGGAATATGGCATGGTCGGCGTGAATGTCGGCCTGCTGGCCAGCGAGCATGTGCCGTTTGGCGGCATCAAGCAGTCGGGCTTGGGCCGAGAAGGCTCGCACCACGGCATGGATGATTATCTGGAAATCAAATACCTCTGCCTTGGGGATATTGAGCGCTGAACACACAGTTTAGGGGGAGTGGTTTACCCCCCACGCTAGGCGGCAAACCACTGCGCCACGCCCTACAATGGCTCTACTTTATGGAACAGTAAGCGCGTGACTGGACATCCTGCAACCTTCTACAGGAATCAAAAAATATGCACACTTCTTTTCTTGGCCGTCGGCGCTTTGGTGTAATTTTGGCCGCAGCAGCGCTGCTGGCAGGCCCAGCACTGGCCCAATCGGGCAACGATACGGTGTATCGTTTTTCTCCAGTCAACCAGTACGGTATCCAGCTCACTGCCGCCTACTGGAACCCAATCATTGCTTACGTGTCAGACAAGAGCGGGGTCAAGCTGCAACTCAAAATTGGCCGCACCTCCGCCGACACCACCGCTTACGTATTGGCGCAAGAAGTTGAATTTGTTTTTAGCAATCATCTTTTTAGCCCCGAACGCGAACAGCTGGGCTGGAAAGTGCTTGGCCGTCGCCAAACTCCACCCATCCACGGTCAGATCATCGTTCCGGAGGAGTCGCCCATCCTCCAAGTAGCACAGCTAGAGGGCAAAGAAGTAGCCTTTCCGGGGCCAGAAGCGCTGGTGGCATACAAATTTCCGGCAGCACACCTGATTACCCAAAAGGTCAACGCTAAATTTGTCTTTGGTGGCAACATGGATGGCGCGTTGGCACAACTTTTTAGCGGCAAGGTAGCCGCTGTGGGTGCCAACTCCCAACTGGCCGCAGGCTACGCCCGGCGCGAAGGCAAAAAATACCGCGTGCTCTGGTCGTCTCCAGCCCTGCACGATTTGGCCCTGATGGCCTCCTCTAAGGTGCCAGAAAAAACACAAAAAGCCGTGGCCCAAGCGTTTGTCGGCATGCACAAAGACCCGGTGGGGCGCGACATCCTGCAAAAAGTGTCTGAACAAGTGGGGTTGGGCGCTGAAGCCTACTTTATCCCTTCGGATGGCAGCGAATACGCTCCCTACCGCGAGTTTTATCGCACTGCGCCCACATCACTGCGCTAGACAGGCATGAAATGGTTATTGTGGCTGCTGTTGCCCCGGTCACTGGTTGGGCGGGTGTTTATGCTCTACACCGTGACCCTGAGCAGCTTTGTGCTCGCCGGTCTGGGGATGTTTTACCATTACCAACTGGTGGTACAGCTAGAGCACGAACAAACCCTGGCCGATAGCTTAGGCCGCATCATTGCGCCTACTATTTTGGACAACGCCGTCATTGGCGATTACGACACCATCTTGCGCACCTTGCAAAGCGCAGTAGAGCACTCTGACCTCGATTCCGCGCGTTTTATCGACCTGACCGGCAGTGTGGTGGCGGCCCCACGCAACACCCCCCCCGACACACCGCCACCAGCGTGGCTACGCCACCAAGTGGCTGCCCGCTTGTACGATAACAACACCGCCATCCAAGTGGGGGGCAAAGATTACGGTGTGCTACGCCTGAGTTTTGATGCGCAAGCCATTGCGGGACGGTTGTGGGAGCAGATGCGCTTTGCCCTGATGCTGGGCCTGATTGCCATTGGTGGCGGGCTGGCCTTGATCCGCTACCCGCTGGTACGCTGGCTGGGCAACTTGAGCCGCATCCACAGCCTAGAGCAAGCGGTGCAAAGCGGTGATGCCTCGCAGGCGCTACGCGCCGCAGAAGATGCGCCCTCTGAGTTTCGTGAAACCTTTGCCGTGCTGGGCCGTGCAGCAGCCAGTTTGCAAGCACAGCGGGTACA
>JAIESZ010000065.1 GCA_019745615.1 Burkholderiaceae bacterium | reverse complement strand
GGCACCCGGCCATCGGTATCGCGGGGCAGGCTGTCGGTTTTTTGCAGGGCGCGCAGCACGGCGGTGTCCCAGGCTTTATCACCGCTCGATTGCAGCAGCTTGGTGCCAACAATGGTGCCGTCGGGGGCAGCGCGCACTTCTACTACGGCACGGGGGTTACCCGCCACATCGTCGGGGTAAACGATATTGGGTTTGACCTTGGCCGCCACCTTGCCACCATAGCTGGCTGATGGCCCGCCAGCCCCTGCGCTGGCGCTGCCACGGCCGCCAGAACCACTGCCACCGCCAGCGTTAGGGCCGCCGCTGTGTTTGGCGTTGCCACTGGCATCGTCGCCACCGCTGGCACCGGCTAGGGCCTGCATACGGCGCAGGTTTTCTTGGCGTCGGGCCTCGGCGGCTTTGGCGTTGGCCTGCTCGATGGCTTCTTGTTTGCGCTGGGCTTCTTGCGCTTGGCGTTTTTTGTCTTCAGCCTGCTGTTTTTGTTTTTCTTGCTGCTCGCGCCGCTCTTGTTCGCGTTCTTTTTCGCGCTCCTTGTCTCTGGCGGCCTTTTGCGCTTTTTCTTCTTGTTCTGCTTTGGCGGCCTTTTCTTTTTGCAGGCGTTCTTTTTTCTCTTGCTCTAGTCGTTCTTTCTTTTCTTTTTCGGCGCGCTCTTTTTTTTCTTTGTCTAGGCGCTCTTGGCGCTCGGCTTCTTTGCGCTCTTTTTCTTTTTCTCTCTCTTTTTCTTTTTCCCGCTCTTTGGCTCGTTCCTTTTCGCGTTCTTTGGCCCGCTCTTTTTCGCGCTCTAACTGGAGCTGGTGTTCTTTGTCTTTTTTCTCTTTTTCTAGGCGCTTTTTCTCGCGTTCAATGGCGATATCAGCGTCGCGGCTATCAGCTAAGGCTGCACGGGGGGACGGCGGCGGTGCTGGTGTAGGCAACGGTCGGGGCGTTGGGGCGGGAGGCGGTGGCGCTTCTTGTGGAGCGGTTGGTGGCGGCGGTGCGGGGGGTGGCGGCGGCTCTGCCAGCGCGGGCGCTGCCTGTTGGGGAACGGCAGCCCAGAGTTCCGCTTGCACCGAGCCGCTGTCTTCTTCAGTGGCTTTCCAGTTCACCCCCCAAGTCAGGGCACCCACCAGCACGGCATGGGCCAACACGGCCAAAGCAATGGCACGCAAGCGCCCCGGCGGGCGTGGCGGGGTAAATTGGTCGCGGTCGTGGTGACTGGGCATGGCGGGCAGATAAAACGCAAACGCAGCGGTTAGCCGCCTTGTTTGACGGACAGCCCAACCCGCTGCACACCCGCCTTTTGCAGTGCGCTCATGGCTTTGACCACGGCCTCGTAGGCCACTGTTTTTTCAGCGGCAATGATGACGGCAGCCGTGCCATCGGGTTGGTTTTGCTGCCATTGCAGCGCCGCTTGGGCGGCCTCTTTTTCTGTCACCGTGCGGGTGTTGCCCTCGGTGGAGATTTGCAACAGGCCATCTTTGCCTACCACCACGGTGGCAAACTTGACTGGTTGCTTGTTGGCCTTGCCCACGGTAGGCACATTGACCATGCCGGGTGTGAGCATAGGCGCTGTCACCATAAAGATGATGAGCAACACCAGCATCACATCAATAAAAGGCACCATGTTGATCTCGTTCATGGTGCGGCGGCCACGACCCCGACCGCGTGATGCAATAGAAGACATGATGCGTTCCTTGCCTCAGTGGCTTGAGGCCGATGCAGCCGACTGCGCGCCCAAGTTGCGTTGCAAAATGTTAGAAAACTCTTCAATGAAGGTTTCTAATTGGTTGCCTACCCGGTCGCAATCGTGGGCAAAACGGTTGTAGGCGATCACCGCCGGGATGGCCGAAAACAGCCCAATAGCAGTGGCCACCAGCGCCTCAGCAATACCGGGGGCCACGGTGGCCAGCGTTACCTGCTCCATGCCAGCAAAGCCGGTAAAGGCGTGCATGATGCCCCACACCGTGCCAAACAGACCGACGTAAGGCGATACCGAGGCTACGGAGCCTAGAAACGATAGGCTCGATTCGACCACATCCATCTCGCGCTGAAAGCTGGCTCGCATGGCGCGGCGGGCACCATCGAGCAGCACACCCGGATCGACAATGCGGCGCTCACGCAGCTTTTGAAACTCGCGCATACCGCTGGCAAAAATGCGCTCCATGGGCCCTGCTTGCTTGGCATTTTGTGCTGCACTGGCATACAGATCGTTGAGGCTGGTGCCTGACCAGAACTCACGCTCAAAATCTTCGTTCAGACTTTTGACCCGCTTGAGGGCAAACAGCTTGCGGAAGATGGCCGCCCAGCTGGCAACCGACACCGTCAGCAGCAGCAGCATGACCAGCTGCACCACCCAACTGGCATGGAGCACCAGACTGACGATGGACATGTCTTGGGAGTTCATGGTGATATTTTTTCCAGAAGGGAAGCGGGAATTCTGGCTGGGCGCAGCGTACTGGCATTGACCCAACCCAAACGCACCGTGGCCGCACTGAGCAGCCGGGCTGGTGCGTCGGGCTGGCGGGCTGGTAGCAAGGCTTCTTGCAACAAGGTGAGGGAGGCGCGCCCAGCCTGTTGGAGTTGCGAGGTCACGATAAGTTCATCATCGAGCCGTGCTGGGGCCAGATAGCGCAACTGGGCCTCGGTGAGCACAAACATTCCACCGCTTTGTTCACGCAGCGCCTGCTGGCCAATACCCAGTGCACGCAGCCATTCGGTGCGTGCACGTTCAAAGAACTTGAGGTAATTGGCATGGAACACGATGCCGCCTGCATCGGTGTCTTCCCAGTAGATGCGGATGGGAAGCTGAAATACCGTGCTCATGGTGTGGTGCCGCCTTAACCTAGCAGGGTGCGCAAGCGTGCCACCGACTCTTGCAACTGAGCCATGGAGTTGGCGGTAGAAAAGCGCACAAAACGTTGTGTTTCGGCGTTGCCAAAGTCGCGCCCCGGTGTGATCGCCAAGTGGGCGCGCTGCATGAGAGCGTAGGCAAAATCCCAACTGCCGCGCACGCCCATTTTGTGCGCCGCATCGGTGCAGTCGGCCCACGCATAGAAGGCCCCATCGGGCACCACGGGTACGGGTAGGCCCAAGGACTCCAGCGCTGGAATGAAGTAATCGCGCCGCGCCTTGAACTGCGCCCGGCGGTGCTCGTACTCTTGCAGGCTTTCTGGCTCAAAGCAGGCCAGCGCCGCATGTTGCGAGACGGTGTTGGCACAAATAAACAGGTTTTGCGCCAGCCGCTCTACCACGGGCACCAGTACTTCAGGCACCACCATCCAGCCCAAGCGCCAGCCGGTCATGTTGAAGTATTTGCTAAAGCTGTTGATGCTGATGATGTTGTCGTCAATGGCTAAGGCGGTTTGACCAAAAGCATCGTCGTGGCTCAGGCCCAGATAGATTTCATCGATCAAGGTGACGCCACCGTGCTCTTGCACCACGCCGTGGATGCGGCGCAACTCATCGGGGGCAATGGAGGTGCCGGTGGGGTTAGAGGGCGAGGCCAGCAGCACGCCGCGCGTGCGCTCGTTCCAAGCGGCACGCACCTTGTCGGCACTGAGCTGGTAGCGCTCGGCAGCGGTGGTGGGAATGAGCACGGCCCGGCCTTCGGCGGCACTGACAAAATGCCGGTTACAAGGGTAGCTGGGGTCAGGCATCAGCACCTCATCACCGGGGTCGAGCAAGGCGAGACAAGCCAGTTGCAGCGCTGCTGAGGCCCCCGCTGTGACCACAATGCGCCGTGCGGGCACGGCCACGCCAAAGCGCTGCGCATACCAGTCGCTGATGCGCTCGCGCAGCGCATCCAAGCCCAAGGACGGGGTGTATTGCGTGCGGCCATCGCGGATAGCGCGCAGGCCTGCTTCTTGTACCAGTGGTGGCGCGGTGAAATCAGGCTCGCCAATGTTCAGAAACACCATTGGCTGCTGGCTGTGTGCGACCTCTGCCGCCAAGGCTTGGGCCGCCTTGGCTACTTCCATCACATAAAACGGTTCAATGCGCTGGGCGCGGGAGGATATTTTCATCGGCCTTGGTCTGCCGCCACTTCGGCAGCACGCAGTTGTGGAGCCAGCCCCCCCAGTACGCCATTGACGTACTTGTGGCCGTCGGTGCCGCCAAACTCTTTGGCTAGCTCAATACATTCATTGAGCACCACGCGCCAAGGCACATCGGCGCAGTGTTGGAACTCAAACGCGCCAATCCACATCGCGGCGTGCTCAATGGGCGAGATTTCGGCCAACTTGCGGTCAAGCAAGGGCGTAATCAAGGCGTCCAGATCGGCAGCGGTGTTGATGCAGCCGTGCAGCACAGCGCTGTAGTGTGCTGCATCTGCCTTGTGAAAGCCCGACAGGTCGCGGGTAAAGGCATCAATGGCTTCAGCGGAGTTGCCGCCTACCAAGTGTTGGTACAGGGCTTGCAGGACAAACTCACGCGCCCGACTGCGACCTGACTTGGAGGTGGTCTTGCGTGCGCCGGGGCCAGTGCGGCTGGGCCGTGGGGTGTTGGTGGGTTCGCTCATGCCAAACTCTCCAGCAAACAGGCCATCTCTACCGCGACGCGGGCCGCATCTGCGCCTTTTTCGGTTTGGCGGGCGATGGCTTGTTCTAGGTTTTCGGTGGTCAGGATGGCATTGGCAATGGGCAGGTGGTAGTCTTGTGACACGCGGGTCACACCGGCCCCAGACTCGTTGGCTACCAACTCAAAGTGGTAGGTTTCACCCCGGATGATGCAGCCCAAAGCAATCAGGGCATCAAACTCTTCGCGGTCGGCCAAGGCCTGCAAGGCCAAGGGCACTTCTAGCGCACCGGGCACCAAGACATGGGTGATGTTTTCTTCGGCCACGCCCAGCGCTAGCAGTTCGGCGCGGCAAGCTGCTGCGAGGGCGTTGGTGATGCCCTCATTGAAGCGTGCTTGCACGATACCAATGTGCAGCTTGCTGCCGTCCAGCCGGGGTGCGGCACCTTTATCTGCGTTCAACATGGTTTATTCCTTGGGGATGTAGCCGGTGATTTCGAGGCCGTAGCCGGTCATGCTGGGCAAGCGCCGAGGCTGGCCCATGAGCTTCATTTTGTGGACACCGCACTCGCGCAAAATTTGTGCGCCCACACCGTAGGTGCGCAAGTCCATACGGCCGCGTTCTGGGGCGTGGGCCGAGCGCGCCGTTCCTTCAAATTGGGTCAGCAGTTGGTTAGCGCTTTCGCCGCAGTTGAGTAGCACGGCCACCCCCTTGCCCTGTTGGTCGAGGTAGGCCAAGCTGGTATCCAAGCCCCACGAGTGCATGGCGCGGTTGACTTCGAGTGCATCGAGCACCGACAGTGGCTCGTGTACGCGCACCGGCACTACATCATTGGCATCCCACTGGCCCTTGACCAAGGCCAGATGCACGGCTTGGCTGGGTTTGTCGCGGTAGGCATGGGCGGTGAACTGGCCAAAGGCGGTTTGTAGGGTGCGGGTGCCGACCTTTTCTACCAGCGATTCATTGCGGCTGCGGTATTCGATCAGGTCGGCAATGGTGCCAATTTTGAGGCCGTGTTCAGCGGCAAACAGCTGCAAATCGGGCAGACGGGCCATGGTGCCATCGTCTTTCATGATTTCGCAGATCACGGCGCTAGGGCTGCAACCGGCCATCAGCGACAGGTCGCATCCCGCCTCGGTGTGGCCTGCGCGCATCAGTACGCCGCCATCGACCGCTTGCAAGGGGAAGATATGGCCCGGCTGCACCAAATCGGTGGGCTGGGTGTTTTTGGCTACGGCCACTTGGATGGTGCGGGCGCGATCTGCGGCGGAGATGCCGGTGGTCACGCCTTCAGCCGCTTCAATCGACACGGTAAAAGCGGTGCTGTACACCGTGCCATTGCGCGCAGCCATCGGGGGCAGCTTGAGGAACTCGCAGCGCTCGCGGGTGAGCGTCAGGCAGATCAGGCCACGGCCAAAGCGGGCCATAAAGTTGATGGCTTCGGGTGTGACGTGGTCAGACGCCAGTACCAAATCGCCTTCGTTTTCGCGGTCTTCTTCATCAACCAAAATGACCATGCGCCCAGCGCGCATTTCGGCCACGATATCTTGCACCGGCGAGATCGGTACGGGGCTTAGGGGGGTGTTCATGGGGGGCTTTCGTTCGTAGGCCGCAGCTTGGGGCGCAGTGCAGCGCAAGCCCCTGGTGCTGGCGCTGGGGCTAAGTTGGCCCCAAGATCGCCCCAAAGAACATGCGATGCGGCGCCGCCGCACGGTGGACTAGCACTGTTTGCACAGGCCAGCCCAAAAAGGGAAGATTCTAGCGCTGCGTGGGATAGCGTGGCATGGCAGGCGTGGCGATGGCTGTTTAGATGGCGGGCATTTCTAGCACCACATCCGATAGCGGGTGCGCCACGCACGGCAGAACGTAACCGCTGGCGCGCTCTTCGGGGGTCAGGCCGGGCCAGTCAATGGCGTAGCGCACTTGGCCCTCCGCCAGTTGGCCGATGCAGCTGCGGCAGCTACCGTTGCGGCAGGAGCTGGGCCAGTCAATACCGCCTTGCTCTAGCGATACCAGCAGTGGCTGTTCGGGCCAAGCATCGCATTGCTGGCCGTCTGGGGTGGTGCGGGCCAGAAAAAAGGGGATAGCGGAGGGCGTGGCGGGGTGGGACATGGTGCGGCGTTGCCTAAAAAATAGGCGTTTTGTAGGGGTGCTTTAAAAATCAATCAGTTAGATTGAAGTTGGGGGTGTTTTCTAGAGTTATCCACAGAATTATCCAGTGAATTGAGGGATAACTCAGGGATAACCCGGAAAGGCTGGCCTTGGTAAGGCATCTCAGCCAAGGCGGCAGCGGGGTGGCCCAGACGTGCTAAGTTCTACCCATCGTTAGATGGATACTGAGAACATGAGCACATTACAAGAACGCCTCCGTCAGCAATCTTCTGCACGTTTAACCGGCATCCGTCGGGGTATCGAAAAAGAGGGCCTGCGCGTGCTGCCCTCTGGTGGGCTGGCCTTAACACCGCACCCGCTAGCGCTGGGGGCCGCCCTGACGCATCCACACATCACCACCGACTACAGCGAGTCGCAAATTGAGTTGATTACGGGTGCCCACTTGGGGGTGCAAGATTGTTTGGACGAACTGACCCATATCCACCAGTTTGTGCTGCGCACCTTGCAAGCCCAAGGGGGAGAGACGCTCTGGGTATCGAGCATGCCGTGCGGGCTGCCCACCGATGAGACCATTCCGCTGGCGCGCTTTGGTAGCTCCAACGTGGGCCGGGCCAAAAGTGTGTACCGCATGGGGCTGGGCCACCGCTATGGCCGCCGGATGCAAACCATTTCGGGGCTGCATTACAACTGGTCTTTGCCGGGGGTGAGCAGCGAGGATTATTTTGCGCTGATCCGCAATTTCCGCCGCCATGCCTTTGTGCTGCTCTATCTGTTTGGTGCCTCACCTGCTTTGTGTCCGTGTTTTGTGCAGGGGCGTGAGCACCGCCTACAAGCCTTGGGCGATGCGGGGCAATCTTTGTACCTGCCTTACGCTACTTCTTTGCGCATGGGGCGGCTGGGCTACCAGAGCGATGCGCAGGCATCCTTAGCAGTAAGCTACAACGGGCTGGAGGGCTACGCCAACAGCCTGCACGAGGCCCTGACCCAACCCTACCCCGCTTATGAGGCCGTGGGTGTGCGCAATCCGGGGGGTGACTACAACCAACTGGGCACCAGCTTGCTACAGATTGAGAACGA
>JAIESZ010000150.1 GCA_019745615.1 Burkholderiaceae bacterium | reverse complement strand
AAACCAGCGCCCGGAGCGTGTGGCAGCAATCAGGTCTTGCACATAATCGAGCAGCGGATCGGCAGCATGGACAGCCAGCACCTGCTGTTGCAGCTCTGCCAACTCGGCCCCTGATAGCACTGGCGCAGTGCTGGTGGCCAGCGTGCGCCGGTCGCTGCCTGCCAGCAGCAGGCGCTCCGATTGCCGGTCTGGATAGCCGAGAGAAATGCGCATCAAAAAGCGGTCTAACTGCGATTCGGGCAGGGCATAGGTGCCCAACTGGTCTTGCGGGTTTTGTGTCGCAATCACAAAAAAAGGCTGGGGCAGCGGGCGGGTTTCGCCTTCCACCGACACCTGTTTTTCTTCCATCGCCTCCAGCAGCGCGCTCTGGGTTTTGGGGCTGGCGCGGTTGATCTCATCGGCCAGCAGCACCTGGGTAAACACCGGGCCGGGGTGAAAAACAAAGCTCTCTTGGCCGCGTTCGTACACTGAGACGCCGATCAGGTCACTGGGCATCAGGTCGGCAGTAAACTGCACCCGGGCAAACTGCAAACCAAAGGTGTGCGCCAAGGCATGGGACAAGGTGGTCTTGCCCACACCGGGTACATCTTCGATCAACAGATGCCCGCCGGCCAGCAAACAGGCCACACAGTCTTGTACGCGAGCGGCTTTACCGACAATCACCGTGTTAAGCTGATCCAAAAGCGATTTAATTTTTTGCTGTGCGTGCATGGCGTAACGTTATCCGAAAAAACGACCGACGGAGACACCCTATGGGAAAGACAGGTTATTTCACCCACCGCGATTGCTGGAAACACGAAATGGGCCCCGGCCATCCAGAATGCCCTGAGCGTTTGGATGCCATTGAAGACCGCTTGCTGGTCACGGGCGTAGGCGATGCGCTAGAGCGCTACGACGCCCCTGAGGCGGCCCTGACCGATATCGAACTGGCCCACGGGCGCTTGCACATTGCATCCATCCGGGGCTTAACCGACTGGCTGCGTGAGGAAGTGGAGGCTGGTGGCCCCACCCACACCCAAGTCGATCCAGACACCTCCATCAACGTCCACACATGGAAGGCGGCTTTGCGCTCGGCTGGTGCTGCACTGGCTGCCACCGATGCCGTGATGGCGGGTGAATTGGAAAACGCCTTTTGCGCTACGCGTCCGCCCGGCCACCACGCCTGCCGCGACAAAGCGATGGGTTTTTGCTTCTTCAACAACGTGGCTATTGCTGCCAAATACGCCCTGGATCGCTACCACCTCAAGCGCGTGGCGGTGATTGATTTTGACGTCCACCACGGCAACGGCACCGAAGACATCCTCGCGGGCGATGAGCGTGCGCTCATGGTCAGCTTCTTCCAGCACCCCTTCTTTCCGTACAACGGCGACCAAAACCCAGCCGCCAACATGCTCAACGTGCCGGTAGCCGCCTACACCAAAAGCATGGACATCCGCGAGATGATCGAGACAACATGGATTCCTCGCTTAGAGGCTTTCCAGCCCGAAATGATCTTTATCAGCGCCGGTTTTGATGCCCACCGCGAAGACGACATGGGCCAGTTGGGCTTGGTAGAGCAAGACTACACGTGGATCACCCTGCGCATCAAAGACATTGCACGCCGCTTCTCCCAAGGCCGTATCGTGTCTTGCCTTGAAGGTGGCTATGTGCCCAGTGCCTTGGCGCGCAGCGTTGAGGCCCATTTGCGCGTGCTGGCTGACCTGTAATGCCTATGAGCGCCACCCACTCTATCCCCACGGTGTTGCAGGTAGAGCATGACGCCCGTGGCGTCGTCACCCTCACCCTCAACGACCCGGCACGCTTCAATGCCCTAGGCGCTGACATGCTGGCTGCCTTGCAGCAAGCCTTGGATGCCATTGCCCGCGATGACAGCGTTCGGGTGGTGGTGTTGGCCGCTATGGGCAAGGCTTTTTGTGCTGGGCACAACCTCAAAGACATGGCCGCCCACCCTGAGCTGGCTTGGTACCAAACCCTGTTTGCCCAGTGCAGCAAGGTCATGTTGTCCATTCAGCGGCTGCCGGTGCCAGTCATTGCCAAAGTGCAGGGTATGGCCACCGCAGCGGGCTGCCAGTTGGTGGCCCAGTGTGATTTGGCGGTAGCCGTGCCGCAGGCCACCTTTGCCACTAGTGGCATCCATTACGGCCTGTTCTGTGCCACACCCAGCGTACCTTTGGTGCGCAACGTGCCTATCAAGCAAGCGATGGAAATGCTCCTCACCGGCGATTTTATCGATGCTGCCACCGCATTGCAGCAAGGGCTGCTCAACCGGGTTGTGCCCACTGAGGCGCTGGATGCCGAGGTCGAAAAGCTAGTTGCTTCGATCCTCAATAAGCCCCGCACCGCGATTGCGATGGGTAAAGCGTTGGTGTACCAGCAGCGCGAGCTGGGAGTCGATGCCGCCTACCAATTGGCTGGCCAAACCATGGCCGTCAACATGATGGATGACGCTGCCCAAGAAGGCGCACGCGCCTTTGCCGAAAAACGTTCACCCGCTTGGAAGCACCCCAGCGGACATTGAGCCAGGATTCCCCGTTAGCGATGAGCAAAACCAGCCCCCCACCAGTAATGTTTGACGATGTAGGTCGTTGGTTTCAAGCCTTTTTGGAACCCACCGTGCTGATCGAACTAGGTTCGCTGGCGTTGTGTGTGCTGCTAGCGTGGTTGCTGGTGTCGGGCTTGCGCCGCGCCTTGGGCCGGGGGGATGAGCCTTCCATCCTGTTTGGACGCAAAATTTTGGATGGGGCTTTGTTTCCGGCCATCCTGTTGGGCTTGGGCTATTTGGCGCAAGCGCTACTCGCCCAGTGGATCACGCTCGCTGTCTTCAAGGTTGCCATTCCGGTGCTGATGGCACTGATGGTGATTCGCATTGGTGTCAAAGTATTGCAGGTGGCGTTTCCGCGTGCCACTTGGTTGCACCCCATTGAGCGCACCATTTCTTGGCTGGCGTGGGGCTGCATGGTGCTGTGGGTCACGGGGCTGCTGCCGTTGGTGTTGCAAGACTTGGAGGACATCCGCTGGAAGGTGGGCAGCTCCATCCTGTCGGTGCGCACTATTTTGGAGGGCATACTCACTTCGGGAGCAGTGCTTATCCTCACCTTGTGGCTCTCGTCCTCTATTGAGGCGCGTTTGCTGCACTCGGCTACCGGCAGTGATTTGTCGGTGCGCAAAGCCCTGAGCAACGTGGCACGGGCAGTGTTTGTCTTTTTGGGGCTGATTTTTGCCCTGTCCACCGTGGGTATTGACCTGTCGGCCTTGTCAGTGTTGGGGGGCGCTGTGGGCGTGGGTATCGGCTTTGGCTTGCAAAAACTGGCGGCCAACTACGTCAGTGGTTTTGTCATTTTGGCCGAGCGTAGTGTGCGTATTGGCGACAACGTGCGCATCGACAATTTTGAGGGCCGCGTGACTGACATTACCACCCGTTACACCGTGATTCGCTCTGGTGCCGGGCGTGAATCTATCGTGCCCAATGAGATGCTGATTACCCAGCGGGTTGAAAATTTCTCACTGGCCGATCCGCGTGTCTGGCATTCCACCATCGTCAGTGTTGCCTACGATAGCGATGTGGATCTGGTGATGAACTTGCTCAAAGAAGCCGCCTTGGTCAGTGACCGCGTGCTGCGCGACCCTATGCCCAGTGTGGCTCTGTCGGCCTTTGGTGCCGATGGTCTGGAGTTTACCGTCGGCTTTTGGATTGCCGATCCAGAAAACGGCCTACTGGCTTTACGCTCCCAAATCAACTTGGCTATCTTGCGTGCTCTGCGTGAGCACAGCATTGATATCCCCTATCCGCAGCGGGTCGTGCAGTTTGCCGGGCCTGTTCCTGCTGTCATGCCTGCAACTTCTGTGGTCGCCAGTGCTGCCTGAGCCTGCCATACGGCATAGAATGTTGCACTTTACGTAAACGTCAATTCAATCAACAACCCTCTGAGGAGTTGCAGTAATGAAGGTATTGGTTCCAGTCAAGCGCGTGGTGGACTACAACGTCAAAGTGCGCGTGAAAAGCGATGGCACCGGCGTAGACATCGCCAACGTCAAAATGAGCATGAACCCCTTTGACGAAATCGCCGTCGAAGAAGCCGTGCGCCTGAAAGAAA
This sequence comes from Burkholderiaceae bacterium, assembly GCA_019745615.1. GTDB lineage: Bacteria > Pseudomonadota > Gammaproteobacteria > Burkholderiales > Burkholderiaceae_C > Simplicispira. The sequence continues at coordinate 3,557 of JAIESZ010000150.1, read as the reverse complement.
AAGGCTTGGTCACTGAGGTCATTGCCGTCTCTTGTGGCCCTGCCCAGTGCCAAGAAACCCTGCGTACCGCTATGGCTATCGGCGCAGACCGCGCCATCCTCGTCGAAACCGATGCCGAGCTGCAACCGCTGGCCGTCGCCAAGCTGCTCAAGGCGCTGGTGGACAAAGAACAACCGGGCCTCATCATCTTGGGCAAACAAGCCATTGACGACGACGCCAACCAAACCGGCCAAATGCTGGCTGCCTTAGCCAATTTGCCCCAAGCCACCTTTGCCAGCAAAGTCGAACTGGCCGATGGCAAAGTCAGCGTGACGCGCGAAATTGACGGTGGTTTGGAAACTCTTTCCCTGAGCCTGCCCGCCGTCATTACCACTGACTTGCGCCTCAATGAGCCGCGCTACGTCACCTTGCCCAACATCATGAAGGCGAAAAAGAAGCCGCTGGACAACGTCAAGCCCGCCGATTTGGGTGTCGATGTGGCCCCGCGCCTGAAAACCCTCAAAGTCAGCGAGCCACCCCAGCGCGGTGCAGGCGTCAAGGTAGCCGACGTGGCCGCTTTGGTGGCCAAGCTCAAGACCGAAGCCAAGGTGATCTAAGGAGCCCATCAACATGACTACCCTCGTTATTGCAGAACACGACCACGCCAGCCTCAAGGGCGCAACCCTGAACACCATCACCGCCGCTGCCGCCATTGGTGGCGACATCCATGTGCTGGTAGCCGGCCACAACGCCGCTGCTGCGGCCCAAGCGGCCAGCCAAATCGCTGGCGTGAGCAAAGTCTTGCACGCTGATGGCCCCGCGCTGGCCCACGGCTTGGCTGAAAACGTTGCCGCTCAAGTGTTGGCTATCGCAGGCAACTACAGCCACATTCTGTTTGCTGCTACCGCCAGCGGTAAAAACGCTGCGCCCCGTGTTGCTGCCCTACTCAATGTGGCGCAAATCAGCGAAATCAGCAAAGTGATTTCTGCCGATACCTTTGAGCGCCCCATTTACGCTGGTAACGCCATTGCCACCGTGCAAAGCCAAGATGCCACCAAGGTGATTACCGTGCGCGGTACTGGCTTTGATGCCGCCGCCGCTACAGGTGGCAGCGCTGCGGTAGAAAGCATCGCCGCCGTGGCCGATAGCGGCAGCAGCAGCTATGTGGGCAGCGAAATCGCCAAGAACGACCGCCCCGAACTGACCGCCGCCAAGATCATCGTCTCTGGTGGCCGGGCGCTGGGCAGTGCCGAGAAGTTCCAAGAAATCATCACCCCGCTGGCTGACAAGCTGGGTGCCGCTATCGGTGCCAGCCGCGCTGCGGTGGATGCGGGTTATGCCCCCAACGACTGGCAAGTGGGCCAAACAGGCAAAATTGTGGCTCCCCAGCTCTACATTGCGGCTGGTATCTCTGGTGCCATCCAGCACTTGGCAGGCATGAAAGACAGTAAAGTCATTGTTGCCATCAACAAAGACCCTGAGGCCCCGATTTTCAGCGTGGCCGACTATGGCCTAGAGGCCGACCTGTTCCAGGCAGTGCCAGAGCTGGTCAAGGTGCTGTAAACCGCTACCACAGCAAAAAGGGGGGCACCATGCCCCCTTTTCTGTTTCAGCCCATCGGTGAGACCGTGCGATCTGTGTCCACTGTTTGCTATCGTCTGATCCGAAACATCAAAAGGAGTTGAGCTATGGTGCCATTGCATGGCTATCGTTGCGCAACTTCCCCTCCTGTTTTTGTTGCATCTCCTTTTCTCGCTGCATAGGAAAAATTGAGCCATGAGTTACATCGCCCCCATCAAAGACATGCTGTTTGCCATCCAACATTTGGCCCAGCTTGAACAAATTGCCCAGATCCCCGGTTTTGAGGATGCTGGTCTGGATACCGCCCAAGCCGTGCTTGAAGAGTGTGCCAAGTTCAATCAAAATGTCGTCGCCCCCTTGAACTGGGAAAGCGACAAAAACCCCTCTAGCTGGCAAGATGGCGCTGTCACCACCTCGCCCGGCTTCAAAGAGGCTTATCGCCAATTTACCGAGGCGGGCTGGCAAGGCTTGCAGCACCCCACCGATTTTGGCGGCCAAGGCTTGCCTAAGGTGATTGGTGCTGCTTGTGCCGAAATGGCCCACAGCGCCAGCATGAGCTTTGCTCTGTGCCCGATGCTCACCGACGGTGCCATTGAGGCCCTGCTCACCGCTGGTTCTGATGACCTCAAAGCCATCTACCTAGAAAAGCTGGTCAGCGGCGAATGGACAGGCACCATGAACCTGACCGAACCCCAAGCCGGTTCTGATCTGGCCGCCGTACGCAGCCGCGCCCAACCCCAAGACGACGGCAGCTACAAGGTGTTTGGCACTAAGATTTTTATCACCTACGGTGACCACGATCTGGCCGAAAACATCGTTCACCTCGTGCTGGCACGGGTGCAGGGCGCGCCTGAGGGCGTCAAGGGCATTAGCCTGTTTGTGGTGCCCAAGTTCTTGGTCAATGCCGATGGCTCCTTGGGTGCGCGCAACGATGTCGAATGCGTCAGCATTGAGCACAAACTGGGCATCAAGGCTAGCCCTACCGCTGTTTTGCAATTTGGCGACCATGGCGGTGCCACCGGCTATTTGGTGGGTGAAGAAAACCGGGGCCTAGAGTACATGTTCATCATGATGAACTCGGCCCGCTACGCCGTGGGCGTGCAAGGCATCGCCGTGTCTGAGCGGGCTTACCAAAAAGCCGTGCAGTACGCTAAAGACCGCGTGCAAAGCCGCCCTGTCGATGGCAGCATCAAGGCCAGCGCCGCCATCATCCACCACCCTGATGTGCGCCGTATGCTCATGACCATGCGTGCTACCACCGAAGGCTGCCGCGCTTTGGCGATTGTGGCTGCTGCTGCTTACGATGCCGCTCACCACCACCCTGATGCAGCGGTGCGCCAGCAAAACACCGCCATCTATGAGTTCTTAGTGCCTTTGGTCAAGGGCTACAGCACCGAGTCCAGCATTGAAGTCACCTCTTTGGGGGTGCAGGTGCATGGTGGCATGGGCTATATCGAAGAAACCGGCGCGGCGCAGTATTTCCGCGATGCCCGTATCCTGACGATCTACGAAGGCACCAGTGCCATCCAAGCCAATGACTTGGTGGGCCGCAAAACGGTGCGCGATGGCGGCCAAACCGCGCAAAACATCGCCACGCAAATTGCCCAAACCGAAGTCGATTTGCAAGACAGTGGCACTGCGCCAGCGCTGGCCGTGGCACAGAACCTGCAACTGGCCCGCCAAGCCTTTACCGAGGCCGTGGAGTTCATTGTGGCCCAAGCCAAGAGCCAGCCCAATGCCGTCTATGCGGGCAGCGTGCCTTACATGATGCTGGCCGGTAATTTGGTGGCTGGTTGGCAATTGGCCCGTAGCTTGCTGGTGGCACAAGAGCAACTGGCCCACGGCCAAGATGAAGCCTTTATGCGCGCCAAAATTGCCACAGCGCAGTTTTACGCCGAGCATATTTTGGTCAAAACCGGCAGCCTGCGCGATAGCATCGTGCGTGGTGCTGGCAGCGTCACTGCCCTAGAGCTGGACGCTTTCTAAGTCTCAGTAGG
>JAIESZ010000324.1 GCA_019745615.1 Burkholderiaceae bacterium | reverse complement strand
TGGTTTTCTGACTGGCGGCGCGAGCGCATTTTTGCCTACCTTGACCCGTGGAGCGAGAAGCACGCCTTGGGCAAGGGCTACCAGTTGTCGCATTCACTCATCGCTATTGGCCGGGGCGAGATTTTTGGCGTCGGATTGGGCGGCAGCGTTGAAAAGCTGCACTGGCTGCCCGAAGCGCACACCGACTTTTTGTTGGCGGTGATTGGTGAGGAGTTTGGCCTGATTGGCGTATCGGTGCTGATTGGCCTGTTTTTCTGGCTCACCCGGCGCATCATGCACATTGGTCGCCAAGCCATTGCCCTTGATCGGGTGTTTGCCGGGCTGGTGGCCCAAGGGGTAGCGATGTGGATGGGCTTTCAGGCGTTTATCAATATGGGCGTGAACCTTGGGGCTTTGCCCACCAAGGGGCTGACCTTGCCCCTAATGAGCTTTGGTGGTTCGGCCATTTTGATGAATCTGGTGGCGCTGGCAGTGGTGTTTCGGGTCGATTATGAAAACCGCTTGTTGATGCGTGGGGGCCACGCATGAAGCAAAGAACAGCCCTCATCATGGCCGGTGGTACTGGTGGGCATATCTTTCCGGGGTTGGCCGTGGCGCATGCGCTGCGCGAGCGCGGCTGGAAGGTGCATTGGCTGGGCGCGCCCGCCAGCATGGAAGCGCGCTTGGTGCCGCCGCAAGGCTTTGCACTCGAAACCATTGATTTTTCTGGTGTGCGCGGCAAGGGCCTTAAAACCTTGGCGTTGGCACCGCTGCGCTTGCTCCGTGCCTGTGGGCAAGCGCTGGCCGTAGTGCGGCGCGTGCAGCCTGATGTGGTGGTCGGCTTGGGGGGCTACATCAGCCTTCCGGGTGGCCTGATGGCACGGCTGGCAGGCAAATCGCTGGTGCTGCACGAGCAAAACTCCGTACCCGGCATGGCCAACAAGCTGTTGGCCCGTGTGGCCGATCAGGTGTTTACCGCCTTTCCGGGCGTGTTTGCCCAAGGGCATTGGGTGGGTAATCCCTTGCGCTCGGCTTTCTTGCAGCAAGCGGCACCGCAAGAGCGTTTTGCTGGGCGCAGCGGGCCGTTGCGCTTGTTGGTGGTAGGCGGCAGTTTAGGGGCCAAGGCGCTCAATGACGTGGTGCCGCAAGCGCTGGCCCTGTTGCCGCCGGGGCAGCGGCCTTTGGTCACGCACCAAAGCGGCGCGGCGCAAATTGACGCCCTGCGCCAAAACTACACTGCTGCTGGGGTGGAGGCCACCCTGACCCCGTTCATTGACGATACCGCCCAAGCCTTTGCCGACGCCGACATCATTGTTTGCCGCGCCGGGGCCAGCACCGTCACCGAGATTGCTGCCATTGGTGCTGCTGCCATTTTTGTGCCCTTTCCGGCGGCAGTCGATGACCACCAAACCGCCAACGCCCGCTTTTTGGTAGATGCCGGTGCCGGTTGGTTGCTGCCGCAGCCCGAATTGTCAGCGCAGATGCTGGCCAAAATGTTACAAACCCTAGAGCGCCCAACGCTGTTGCAGCGCGCAATCAAGGCAAAAGAAATGCAGAAAACAGAAGCGACGCTGATGGTCGTCAGTGCGTGCGAGGCGCTGATCGCATGAAACACGCAGTTCAACATATCCATTTTGTCGGCATGGGGGGTTCTGGCATGAGCGGCATTGCCGAGGTGCTGCACAACCTAGGCTACACCATCTCTGGCTCCGATTTGGCCGATAGCGCCACGCTGCGCCGCTTGCAAGGGCTGGGCATTGCCACCCACTTGGGCCACGATGCCGCCCATATTGCTGGGGCCGATGCCGTGGTCACATCCACCGCCGTGCAGGCCGACAACCCCGAAGTGCAGGCCGCCCGCGCCAAAAAAATCCCTGTGGTGCCCCGCGCCCTGATGCTGGCCGAGCTGATGCGTATGAAGCAGGGCATTGCCATTGCCGGTGCCCACGGCAAAACCACCACCACCAGTTTAGTCACCAGTGTGCTGGCCGAAGGCGGCCTTGATCCCACTTTTGTCATTGGGGGGCGCTTGAATAGTGCCGGGGCCAATGCCAAGCTGGGCAGTGGCGATTACATCGTGGTCGAGGCTGACGAGTCCGACGCCTCGTTCCTCAACTTGCTGCCGGTGATGGCCGTGGTCACGAATATTGACGCCGACCACATGGAAACCTACGGCCATGATTTTGGCCGGTTGAAAAAAGCGTTTGTTGATTTTCTGCACCGCATGCCGTTTTATGGCACTGCCGTTTTGTGCATCGATAGCCCCGCCGTGCGCGACATCTTGCCGCAAGTCACCTGCCCCATCACCAGCTATGGCTTTGCCGAAGATGCCCAAGTGCGTGCCGTCAACGTGCGCGCCCACGCCGGGCAAATGCACTTTACCGTGCAGCGGCGCAACGGCGTCACCCTGCCCGACTTGGAGGTGGTGCTTAACTTGGCGGGCGAGCACAACGTCCTCAACGCCTTGGCCGCCGTGGCGGTGGCGGTAGAGCTCAATATCCCCGATGAAGCCCTGCTGCGCGCATTGGCCGGTTTCCGGGGCGTGGGGCGGCGCTTCCAACACTATGGCGATTTGCCCACCCCTGCCGGTAGTGGCATTTTTACCCTGATTGACGATTACGGCCACCACCCGGTCGAGATGGCTGCCACGCTGGCGGCGGCGCGTGGGGCTTTTCCGGGGCGGCGCTTGGTGCTAGCCTTTCAGCCACACCGCTACACCCGCACCCGCGACTGCTTTGAAGACTTTGTCAAAGTCATTGGCAGTGCCGATGCCGTGCTGCTGACTGAGGTCTATGCCGCCGGTGAGGCTCCGTTGGTGGCCGCCGATGGCCGCGCTTTGGCCCGTGCTTTGCGCGTGGCCGGGCGCATTGAGCCGGTATTTATCGACAATATCGCTGATCTGCCGCACACCATCCTCAATCAAGCCCAGCCGGGCGATGTGCTGCTGTGCATGGGTGCAGGCACCATTGGTGCCGTGCCGGGTAAGGTAGTCGATTTGTTAAAGAAGCAAGAGCTGCCCAGCGCAGCGTCGGAGTAAAGGCATGAGCCTTCAGGATAACAACATAGATGCAGCGGCCCTAGGCAAAGTGGCCGTATTGATGGGTGGCAGTTCTGCGGAGCGTGATGTCTCGCTCATGTCGGGCAGTGGCGTCTTGCAGGCGCTGCGTTCGCGTGGTGTCGATGCCCACTCCTTCGACCCTGCCTACAACAACTTGGGTGATCTGAAACGCGATGGCTACAGCCGCTGCTTTATTGCCCTGCATGGCCGCCACGGCGAAGATGGCACCGTGCAAGGAGCGCTAGAGCTGCTGGGCATTCCTTACACCGGATCGGGCGTGCTGGCCTCCAGCATTGCGATGGACAAAATCATGACCAAGCGCCTGTGGCGCGCCGAGGGCCTGCCCACCCCCGATTGGCGTTTGGTGGCCAACGCCACCGAGACCGAACAGGCCCTGCAAGCGCTGGGCGTGCCCATGATCGTCAAGCCCGCCCGCGAAGGCTCTACCATTGGTCTGACCAAAGTTACCGACGTGGCCCAATGCGCCCAAGCATACGCGCTGGCCTCACGTTACGACCCTGAAGTGCTGTGCGAGCAATTTATTGCCGGTGACGAGACCACCTGCCCAGTGCTGGGCGAGGCTGCTGATGCGCAGGCTCTACCCGTGATCCGTATTGTGGCCCCCCAAGGCAACTACGACTACGAACACAAATACTTTACTGACGACACCCAATACCACTGCCCCAGCGGCCTGCCGGAGGCAGAGGAACAGGCGATCCAAGCGCTGGTGGTGCAAGCGTTTCGCACTTTGGGCTGCCGGGGCTGGGCGCGTGCTGACATCATGATCCGCGCCACCGACCGCCAGCCTTTTCTGCTGGAGATCAACACCTCGCCGGGCATGACCGGGCATTCTCTGGTGCCGATGTCGGCCCGTGCTGCCGGTATCAGTTACGAAAACCTGTGCTTGCGCCTGCTGGCCCAAGCTACCCTCGATACCCCGTTGCCAGACCGCCACACCGCCGAGCACCCCGGAGACGCTGCATGACAGACACTCTGCCCGCACCGCTGGACGTCCGTCTCATGAACTTGGCCGCCTCGGTCTTGTTTTTGGGCTGTGTCGTGCTGGTGCTGGCAGCCGGGGCTTGGTGGGCATTGCGTCACCCGGCCTTTGCCATTGGGCGCATTGTGGTGCAGGGCGAGCTGGTGCACAACAATGCCGTGACCTTGCGCGCCAACGTGGCCCCTGAGCTGACCGGCAACTTCTTTACCGTCGATTTACCAGCGGCCCGCAAAGCCTTTGAGCAGGTGCCGTGGGTGCGCAAGGCGCAAATTCGGCGTCAATACCCGCGCACCTTGCAGGTAGTGTTGCAAGAACACCACGCTGTGGCCCATTGGGGGAAAGAGCCGGGCGAAGCGATGGTCAACACTGAGGGCGAGGTCTTTGAGGCCAATGGTGAAGATGCCGAGTTGGAAAGCCTGCCACGCCTGCATGGTCCAGAAGACCAATCGGCTCAAGTCTGGCAGATGTACCAGCAGTTGCAGGGCCTACTGGGTACGCCCATCAAAACACTCGAACTGTCTGGCCGTGGTGGCTGGAAAGTCACCCTAGAGGGCGGTGCCGTGGTGGAATTGGGGGGAGGAAGCGCGCAGGAGGTACGCCAGCGCGCCCAGCACTTTGTCAGCACACTGGGGCAGGTGGCAGCGCATTATGGCCGCAAGCCCGAAACCTTAGAGTCGGCAGACTTGCGCCACAGCAACGGCTACGCCGTGCGCTTGCGCGGCGTGACCACGGTGGCACCGGGTACACCAGCAGCAGCGCGTAAGTAAAGCGGCACAGCACAACAAAAGGCAGACACGGATATGGCAAGAGAATACAAAGATGTAGTGGTGGGGCTGGATATCGGTACCGCCAAAATCATGGCGGTGGTGGCTGAAGTGTTGCCCAATGGTGCCCTCAAGTTGGTGGGTTTGGGGGTAGCGCCCAGCAATGGACTCAAGCGCGGGGTGGTGGTCAATATCGATGCCACCGTGCAAAGCATCCAGTTGGCGCTCAAAGAGGCCGAGTTGATGGCCGACTGCAAAATCCAGCGCGTCTATACCGGCATCACTGGCAGCCATATCCGGGGCCTCAACTCTAGCGGCATGGTCGCTATCAAAGACAAAGAAGTTACCGCCGCCGATGTGGCCCGCGTGGTCGAAACCGCCAAGGCCATCAACATCTCTAGCGACCAGCGCCTGCTGCTGGTCGAGCCGCAAGAGTTTGTTATTGACGGCCAAGACGTCAAAGAACCCATCGGCATGAGCGGCATCCGCTTAGAAGCCAAAATTCATATCGTTACCGGCGCGCAAAGCGCTGCCGAAAACATCATCAAATGCGTGCGTCGCTGTGGCTTAGAGGTCGAGCAGCTCATGCTCAATCCGCTAGCATCTAGCCAAGCCGTACTCACCGACGACGAGCGCGAACTGGGCGTGGCGGTGGTGGACATTGGTGCTGGCACCACCGATGTGGCTATTTTTACCGGCGGCGCGATCCGCCACACTGCCGTGATTCCGGCAGCGGGCGATTTGATTACCAGTGACATCGCGATGGCCCTGCGCACGCCCACCAAAGACGCCGAAGACATCAAGGTCGAAAGCGGCTACGCCAAACAACTGCTGGCCGATCCTGAGGCCCAAGTGGAGGTGCCCGGTTTGGGCGACCGTGGCCCACGCATGCTCAGTCGCCAAGTGCTAGCAGGTGTGGTGGAGCCGCGCGTAGAAGAAATTTTCTCCTTAGTGCAGCAGGTGATTCGTGAATCTGGCTATGAAGAAGTGCTGTCTTCGGGTATCGTACTGACTGGCGGCAGTTCCGTCATGCCCGGCATGGTGGAGTTGGGCGAGGACATTTTCCTTAAACCGGTGCGCCGGGGCATTCCAAAATATTCCAGCGCCTTGGCCGATATGGTGGCCCAGCCGCGTGCTGCTACAGTCATGGGTTTACTCGAAGAGGCGCGTTTGGCGCGTATGCGCGGCTTTAAGGTGGCGCAAAAAACCGGCACGGTGCAAACCGTTTTTGGCCGGTTCAAGGATTTCATCGTAGGAAACTTCTGATCGTGGCGCTGCGCGAGAACTTACATTGCGCGGCAAAAAAACACAGCTTTTACCTTTTATTTACTTTTGCCAGCGCATACCATTCAGGGACAGGAGCACCAACAACATGCCAATTGAGATCATCGACGTTGAAGAGTTCAACCAAGGCACACAAATTAAGGTCATTGGTGTCGGTGGTGGTGGCAGCAACGCGGTAGAACACATGATTGCACGTCATGTGCAAGGTGTCGAGTTTGTCAGTGCCAATACCGACGCACAGGCACTTAACCGCAGTTCTGCCCACCGCATCATCCAACTGGGCCAAAGTGGCCTAGGGGCGGGAAGTCGCCCCGAAAAAGGCCGCGATGCTGCCGAAGCTGCCATTGACGACATCCGCGCCGCTATCCAAGGCGCGCACATGCTGTTTATCACGGCGGGCATGGGCGGTGGTACTGGCACGGGTGCTGCGCCTGTCATTGCCCGCGTCGCCAAAGAAATGGGCATTCTGACCGTAGGTGTGGTCACTAAGCCCTTCGACTGGGAAGGCAACCGTCGGATGCAAAACGCCGACAACGGTTTGGCCGAGCTGGAGTCCAACGTTGATTCGCTGATCGTGGTGCTCAACGAAAAGCTGCTCGACGTGCTGGGAGACGAAGTCACCCAAGACGAAGCCTTTGCCCATGCCAACGACGTGCTGCGCAACGCCGTGGGCGGTATTGCTGAAATCATCAACGAGTACGGCCAAGTCAACGTAGACTTTGAAGACGTGCGCACCGTGATGGGCGAGCCGGGCAAGGCCATGATGGGCACCGCCACTGCCAGCGGCCCCGACCGCGCCCGCATTGCCGCCGAGCAAGCCATTGCTTGCCCGCTGCTAGAAGGCATTGACCTATCGGGTGCCAAGGGCGTGCTGGTGCTGGTCACGGCCAGCCGGGGCAGCCTCAAGCTGTCTGAGTCGCGTTTGGCCATGAACACTATCAATGCCTACGCCTCGCAAGATGCCCATGTCATTTTTGGTGCTGCCTACGACGAAACCTTGGGTGACTCGATCCGCGTGACTGTGGTGGCTACTGGCTTGTCGCGCCAAAATGCGCGCCGCCAAAACATCCAAGTGGTGCAAGGTGGCCTGCGCACGGGCACCGACAACGTGGCCTACCAAGTAGCAGGCCTAGGCGGCAATATGGGTTCCAGCTCTGGCTTGGGGGTGGGCAGTGCTTCTGGCACCGATTACCACAGCGGTATGGCTGTGCCCAGCGTCTGGCGCAACAACCGCAACCAAGCTGCTGCGCGGGTGGATGCGTTGTCGTCGGGTGGTATGGACGACCTCGAAATCCCCGCCTTCCTGCGCAAGCAGGCCGATTGATCCTGTGCGGCGCGGCGTGCCGCGCGCACAGGTTGTAGCCGATGGTTGCGGCCATAGCCCATGTTTTGGGGCCAGGGCTTGTGCGTTGCTGCTCCCAAAAAACTAAAATCGGCCTATGCTCCAGCAACGTACTCTGAAAACGCTGACCCGTGCTGTCGGCGTCGGTCTCCATAGCGGCCAGCGGGTAGAACTGACCCTGCGCCCCGCCCA
>JAIESZ010000160.1 GCA_019745615.1 Burkholderiaceae bacterium | reverse complement strand
GATGGCAAAAGTGCGGCGTCGCCGGGTTTCGGGAGCGTAAGACACGAGGGGATATTCCAGAAAGGAGAGGCAGCGGCTGCCAGTGTGCAGCCGCCACAGGGGCAAATGGGGAGGGCCGGTCGGCGCTTAAAGCGCGCACCGAACCGGGTACAGGGGGGCAATTTTACTGGCCCGGCTTTGCCACGGACGTGTTTACTCCACCGTCACGCTCTTGGCTAAGTTGCGCGGCTTGTCTACATCGGTGCCACGGGCGCAGGCGGTGTGGTAGGCCAACAGTTGCAGCGGCACCACGTGCAAGATGGGCGATAAAGCCCCGTAATGCCCAGGCATACGAATCACGTGAACGCCTTCGCTGTTTTCCATGCGGGTGTCGGCATCGGCCAGCACGTAGAGCACCCCGCCGCGCGCCCGCACTTCTTGCATATTGCTTTTGAGCTTTTCTAGCAGCGCATCATTGGGCGCTACCGTGACCACCGGCATGGCACTGGTGACTAGTGCTAGCGGGCCGTGCTTGAGTTCTCCGGCGGGATAGGCTTCGGCGTGGATATAGCTGATCTCTTTGAGCTTGAGCGCCCCCTCCATCGCAATCGGGTAGTGCAAGCCCCGGCCCAGAAACAGCGCGTTCTCCATACGGGCAAAGTCTTCGGCCCAACCGATAAGCTGTGGCTCCAGCGCCAACACGGCTTGCAAAGCCACTGGCAAGTGGCGCATGGCTTGCAGATGCGCGGCTTCTTGCTCGGTACTGAGGCGACCGTTAGTTTGGGCCAGCACCAAGGTGAGCAAAAACAGCCCGGCCAGTTGCGTCGTAAAGGCTTTGGTGCTGGCTACGCCAATTTCTACCCCAGCACGGGTGATGTAAGCCAAGGCACACTCGCGCACCATCGCGCTGGTAGCCACATTGCAGATGGTTAAAGTGTGCGTGTGGCCTAGGCTTTGGGCGTGGCGCAGCGCGGCCAGCGTGTCGGCGGTCTCCCCAGACTGGCTGATGGTGACGATCAACTGGCGCGGATTGGGCACCGAGTCGCGGTAGCGGTACTCGCTGGCTACCTCCACTTGGGTGGGGATGCGCGCAATGGATTCAAGCCAGTATTTGGCCGTACAGCCGCTGTAGTAGCTGGTGCCACAAGCCAAAATCAGCACCGAGTCAATCTGCGCAAACACCTGCGCCGCATCGGGGCCAAACAGCGCAGGCACGATGGCGTTGATGCCGTCCAAGGTGTTGGCAATGGCGCGGGGCTGCTCAAAAATTTCTTTTTGCATGTAGTGGCGGTACGGCCCCAACTCTGCGGCCCCGCTGTGGGCATGGACGGTACGCACCGGACGCTCTAACTCCGTCAGCAGCAGGCCCTCGCGGCTGGTAATGCAGTAGCGGCCCAACTGCAAATCGACCACATCGCCCTCTTGCAAATAGATGATCTGATCGGTCACGCCCGCCAAGGCCATCGCATCGCTGGCGACAAAATGCTCTTGCCCCTCCTGCCCGACCCCCAACACCAAGGGGGAACCAGCACGGGCAGCCACCACACGGTGCGGCTCGTCGTGGTGCAGCACGGCAATGGCAAAGGCACCGTGCAATTGGGCGATGGCTGCTTGCACGGCGGCCCACAAATCGCCCGTGTACAGGCTGTCAATCAGGTGGGCAATGACTTCGGTATCGGTTTGGCTGGCGAAGATGTAGCCCTGCGCCTGCAAAGCGGCGCGCAGCGGCTCATGGTTCTCAATAATGCCGTTGTGTACCAGCGCCACCCGACCCACAGCGTCAGGGTGGCCGCTGGCATCGACCTTGGGGCCATAGCTGAAATGCGGGTGGGCATTGCTCTGCACCGGGGCCCCATGCGTGGCCCAGCGGGTATGGGCGATGCCAGTCGCGCCTTGCACCGGCACGCGCTGCACCTGCTCCAGCAACTCGGCCACCCGTGCCGTGCTGCGCGCACGCTGCAAACCACCGCCAGAGACCACGCCCAAACTGGCGGTGTGTACCGCCACACCGCAGGAGTCGTAGCCCCGGTATTCCAACCGTTGCAGGCCCTGCACCAGCACAGGAACAATGTTGCGCAAAGAGACTGCGCCGACGATGCCGCACATAAGAGAAATTCCGTTGAAAAAGTAGCGCTATTGTGCGTTAAGGGGCGGGCAAAGTGCTGCGCGTCAACAGCGATGGCACTGGCGCTGCACACCATCGTTCTTGGTTTGGCAACGCCTTTATAAGCTTATCAATCCCTAGGGATCGACAAACAGACGGTCTTTTGCCGCAGCACGAAACTGGTGTGTACACCAGTCACGCCCTCAATGCGGTTGATCTTATTGAGCAACAAGTCCTGATAGGCGTCCATGTCGCGCACCACCACCTTGAGCTGGTAGTCGGCTGCTTGGCCCGTGATAAGCAGGCATTCGAGCACCCCCGGCAGATCGCAGACCAAACTCTCAAAGTTGGCAAAACGCTCAGGCGTGTGCTGATCCATAGAGATATGGATCAGCGCCATCAGTGACAGCCCCAACGCCTTGGCATTGACCTGCGCCTGATAGCCCGCAATCAAACCGTTCTCCTCCAACGCCCGCACCCGTCTTAAACAAGGCGATGGCGACAGGCCAATGCGCTCGGCCAACTCTTGGTTGCTTAAACGCCCATCCCGCTGCAAATGCTCAAGGATGGCACGGTCGTAACGGTCAAGGGTGGGTGCTTGGTTCATGATTTTTTACTTTATTTCAATCAATAGATATTTATTAAAATTTTATTGCTGTAATTGCCATTTTGTAAGCAAACTTAGCAATCAAATGGCTCTTGTGGCGACATATGATTTCTACATCACCACCCCGGTGGGTTTTTACAAGAAATCACCATGCAAGCCACTGTTGCCGCCAAATACAGCCCCTTTGCGCCCGTGCCCATGACCGAGCGCCAATGGCCTAATCGCACCATCAGCCACGCGCCGATCTGGATGAGCACCGACCTGCGTGACGGCAACCAAGCCTTGTTTGAGCCTATGGACATTGAACGCAAATTGCGTTTGTTCAAAACCCTGTGTGACATCGGCTTCAAACACATTGAAGTGGCCTTTCCCTCGGCCTCGCAAACCGAATTCGACTTTGTTCGCACCCTGATCGAGCAAAAACTCATCCCCGCCGATGTCACGATTGAGGTACTGACGCAAGCGCGAGAACCTTTGATTCGCCGCACCATGGAGTCCTTACAGGGCGCTCAACGGGCCATCGTGCATGTCTATAACGCCACCTCCAAGCCCTTTCGCGAGTTTGTTTTTGGCATGGAGCGCGAAGAAGTGGTCGAGATGGCCGTATCGTCTGTGCGCTTGGTCAAGGAGCTGGCCGCAGCCCAGCCCGACACCGAATGGACACTCGAATACAGCCCCGAAACCTTTACGGCCACCGAGTTGGATTTTTCTCTGGAAATCTGCAACGCCGTGACTGCCGCATGGGACGCCAGCCCGCAGCGCCCGGTCATTCTCAATCTGCCCACCACGGTAGAAGTAACCACCCCCAACGTGTACGCCGATCAAATCGAGTGGATGCACCGCCATCTGGCCCGGCGTGACAGCATTATTTTGAGCGTACACCCACACAACGACCGGGGCACTGCCGTGGCCGCCGCCGAGTTGGCCTTAATGGCCGGTGCCCAGCGTGTTGAGGGCTGCCTTTTTGGCAATGGCGAGCGCACCGGCAATGTCGATTTGGTCACGCTGGCCCTGAACATGCACACCCAAGGCATCGACTGCGGCCTTGATTTTTCTGACATCAATGCGGTGGCCCGCACTTACGAATTCTGTACCCAGCTCCCGATCCACCCACGCCACCCGTATGTGGGCGATCTCGTATTCACGGCCTTCTCCGGCTCCCACCAGGATGCCATCAAGAAGGGGTTTTCTGCTCAAAAGGCAGATGAGCATTGGTCAGTGCCTTACCTCCCGATTGACCCAGCAGATGTGGGGCGCACTTATGACTCCATCATCCGCATCAACAGCCAATCGGGCAAAGGAGGCATAGCCTACCTGCTGGAGACCGATTACGGCATCGTGATGCCCCGGCGTATGCAGGTAGAGTTTTCTGGTGTGGTGCAGCAATATAGCGAGCACCTTGGTGCCGAAGTCTCCGCCGCACACATCTATAAGCTGTTTACCAGCACCTATCTTCAGTCCAACAACCCGCGCCTGCATTACCTTGGCTACCGGCTTTCAGAGGCCACCGCCGGAGCACAGAGCATTGCCCTCCACATTGCCGTCAATGGCGAGGCGCTGACCCTCACCGGTCAAGGCAATGGCCCAGTCGATGCCGCTGTGCATGCCTTGGGCACTTTGGGCCATGATCTGCGGGTACTGGGTTTTGAAGAGCGCTCCACCGCCGCCAGCACCTCGGCAGGCAGCGCACAAGCCTGTGCCATTGTGGAACTGAGCAATGGCGGCGGACAGGGGTTTTATGGTGTCGGTATCGACGACGACATCGTATCCGCCTCTATCCAAGCCGTGCTGTCAGGTCTTTGCCGTATGACAGAAAGTGCGGCTCAGGCATAAGGCTTGGCGCACAAATCAGCACATCGCTTGTTTTGGCATTTGCATAGCGCACGACCGCCGGTTGGCCGGTCTGCGCGCATACACTTAGGGCCTTGCTTCACCCGCGCCACGGTGCCGGGTTTTGTCCGATTTGACTTGTCTTTTGCCCTTTGCCATGAACCAGCTCGACGCACTCAAACAGTTCACCACCGTGGTGGCCGATACCGGCGATTTTCACCAGCTGGCGCAATTTAGGCCGCAAGATGCCACCACCAATCCATCGCTCATCCTCAAAGCGGTGCAAAAGAGCGAATACGCCCCACTGCTGCAAGACACCGTGCAGCAATGGCGTGGCCGCGATTTGGGCGAGATCATGGACCGCCTGCTGGTGCGTTTTGGCTGCGAGATTTTGTCGCTCATTCCGGGCCGCGTTTCCACTGAGGTGGATGCTCGCTTGAGCTTTGACACCAGCGCCACCATCACCCGTGCCGAGCGCATCATTGAGCTGTACCAAGCCCAAGGCGTCCATATCGACCGGGTGCTCATCAAAATTGCCGCCACTTGGGAAGGCATTGAGGCCGCACGCCAATTGGAGCAGCGCGGCATCCACACCAACCTGACGCTGCTGTTCTCTTTTGCGCAAGCCGTGGCCTGCGGCCAAGCCAAAGTGCAACTGATCTCGCCGTTTGTGGGCCGCATTTACGATTGGTACAAAAAGCAAGCGGGCAGCAGTTGGGACGAAGCCGCGATGGCTGGCACCAACGACCCCGGCGTGCAGTCGGTGCGCGCCATTTATAACCACTACAAACACTTTGGCATCCCCACCGAAGTGATGGGCGCGAGCTTTCGCAATGTGGGCCAAATCACGGCGCTGGCCGGTTGCGATTTGCTCACGATTGCGCCAGATTTGCTCGCCCAATTGGCTGCTACCGATGCCCCCTTGCAGCGCCAGCTAGACTCTGACAGCGCCCGCGCTTTGGATTTGCCCCCCGTCAACTACGACGAAGCTGGTTTCCGCTATGCCCTCAACGCCGATGCCATGGCCACCGAGAAACTGGCTGAAGGCATCCGCGCCTTTGCGGCTGATGCCATCAAATTAGAACAGTTGATGCTGGCGGCGTAAATGCCCGCGCCAGAGCAAGATATTTTTCAGGGGATGCGTACCCGTTGTGACCAGACCCCAGCTTGGCACGCCTTGCAGGTTCATTTTGAACAGGCGGGCAAGCACTTAGACGTGCGCGATGCCTTTGCCGCTGATCCATCGCGCTATCAGGCGTTCAGCCAAGAGGCACCGCATGTGTTTGCCGATTTGTCGCGCAACCGCATCGACGCATCTACCGAGGCTCTGTTGTTTGACCTGGCCCGCCAGTGTGGCCTAGAGCAGCAGCGCCACGCCATGTGGGCAGGTCAAACCATCAACACCACCGAGCAGCGCGCCGTGCTGCACCACCTGCTGCGCCAGCCTGCTGGGGTGGCCGCAGACAGCAACGCCCCCCCCTTGGTGGCGCAAGCGCAGCGTGATGTTCACACCACACTCCACGCCATGCTGGCCTATGCCGACAGCGTGCGCCAAGATGCCCGCATCACCGACATCGTGAGCATTGGCATTGGCGGCTCTGGGCTGGGGCCATCCATGGTCGTGACGGCACTAGAGGAGCATTGGCAGAGCGGCCAGCGCGTGCATTTTGTGTCTAACGTTGATGGGCTGGAGTTGGGCAGCTTGCTGCGCCGCCTGCGCCCTGAAAGCACGCTGTTTCTGATTGCCTCCAAAACCTTTACCACGGCAGAAACGATGGTCAATGCCCATGCGGCGCGTGACTGGTTTCTGGCCCACGGCGGCAGCACCGACACCCAAGCCGCGCTACCGCTGGCCCGCCATTTTGTGGCCTTAACCACCAACGTGGATGCCGCACGCGGCTTTGGCATCACCACCACCTTTGGTTTTTGGGATTGGGTGGGTGGGCGGTTTTCTTTGTGGTCGGCCATTGGCTTGCCGATTGCCGTGGCCGTGGGCAGCAAGGTGTTTTGCCAACTGCTGGCCGGTGCCCACGCGATGGATGCACATTTTCACAACGCACCGCTAGAGCACAATTTGCCTGTGCGCTTGGGCCTGCTGGATGTGTGGTACCGCAACTTTCATGGTTTTAGCAGCCGCTGCATTGCGCCGTATAGCCACGGCCTGCGCCGCCTATCGGCCTATTTGCAGCAGTTAGAAATGGAAAGCAATGGCAAAGGCGTAGATTGGCGCGGCCAAGCCCTGCCTTATGCCACAGCACCCGCCGTGTGGGGCGAGCCGGGCACCAACGGCCAGCACGCTTTTTTCCAGATGATCCACCAAGGGCAAGACATCATTCCGGTGGAATTTATCGTTTTGCGCCAAGGGGGCCGGGACTTGCCCGAACAACACCCGCGCTTGGTAGCCAACGCACTGGCCCAAGCCCAAGCCCTGATGCTGGGGCGGCCTAGCTGCTGCGGCCACCGCCACTTTAGCGGCAACCGGCCCAGCACGGTGCTGGTGCTGGAGCGTTTGGATGCCACCTCCCTTGGGGCCTTGCTGGCACTGTACGAACACCGGGTGTTTGTCAGTGGCGCGCTGTGGGGCATTAACAGTTTTGACCAGTGGGGCGTAGAGTTGGGCAAGCAACTGGCCTCCAACCTAGAGCCGCGCCTAGCCAGTGGCGATGTGCAAGGGCTGGATGCCGCCACCGCAGGGCTATTGCAGCGGCTGCGCGCTGGTGGCGTGACTTAACTTACTTAAGCCGCCGGTTTAGCGTTTGCCCCGGCTGGCGTTGGCATAGCCCAAGCAAGCACCGGCATTGGGCAGGCCCTTGCATTCGCGCAGCAAACGCCGCTCCCGCATTTGGGGCGACTCGGCGCTGCCGCCGCTGCTTTGGCCGGGTGCGGCCCGGTGGGCATGGCAATGGTGCCCGGCCTTGGCCGACTGGTGGCAGCCCTCGGCATCTACCTTGCCGGGCGTAGCCCACGCCGTGGTGGCAAAGCCTGCCATCCATATCCAATACAACCAGCGCATCGCGGTATTCCTTGTGGTTAGCGTTGCCATATAGAGTCTCATGCTGCCAATTGTTGCACCCACTCTAACTGCCGGGG
>JAIESZ010000156.1 GCA_019745615.1 Burkholderiaceae bacterium | reverse complement strand
CGTGCGCGCGCTTGCACCACGCGCGCCTGCACGCTGGCGCTGCACTCGCCCGGCGGCGTGCCCAGCAGGTCTTGCGCCGGTAGGGCGGGCACCTCGACATGCAAATCAATGCGATCGAGCAGTGGCCCACTGAGTTTGCCTTGGTAGCGGGCCACTTGGTCTGGGGTGCAGCGGCAGGCGCGTTGCGGCGAGCCACGGTAGCCGCAGGGGCAGGGATTCATGGCCGCCACCAATTGGAAACGGGCCGGAAACTGCGCCCGCTGCGCGGCGCGGGCAATGGTGATCTGGCCGCTTTCTAGTGGCTCGCGCAGGGCTTCCAGCGCTGGGCGCGAAAACTCTGGCAGCTCATCCAAAAACAGCACGCCATGATCGGCCAGTGAGATTTCTCCGGGCCGTGGCGGGGAGCCGCCACCCACCAGCGCCACAGCGCTGGCCGTATGGTGCGGGCTACAGGTAGGGCGCTGGCCCCAGCGCTCTAGCGCAAAACGCCCGGCCAAGCTGGCTACGGCGGCGCTTTGCAGGGCTTCATCCACACTCATAGCGGGCAGCACCCCGGCCAAGCGCTGCGCCAACATCGATTTGCCTGAACCCGGTGGCCCCAGCAGCAACAGGCTGTGGCCCCCGGCGGCAGCAATCTCTAGCGCGCGCCGCGCCCCGGCCTGCCCTTTCACATCAGCCAAATCGGCACAGGCTGCCGGGGCCTGCGCGGGCTGGGCGCTCATGCGCGCCCAACCATCAGCCTCTGGGGCCTCATCCCCATCCAATAAGCACCCCTGCGGCAAAAACTGCTGCACCACATCGAGCAAATGGCGGGCGCGATAGACCTGAGCACCCGGCACCAGCGCGGCCTCTTCGGCACTCCCCGGCGGCAACACCAGCCGCGCCTGTACCTGCCCGGTGTGCAAGGCCAAACTGGTGGCCAGCGCGCCCCGCACGGGCCGCAACTGGCCCGACAACGACAACTCGCCCGCAAACTCGTACCCGGCCAGCCGGGCAGCGTCGATTTGGCCGCTGGCGGCCAAAATACCCAGTGCAATCGGCAAATCAAAGCGCCCCGAATCCTTGGGCAAATCTGCCGGGGCCAAATTGACGGTGATGCGCTTGTTGTGCGGAAACTCTAGCCCGGCGTTTTGCAGCGCCGAGCGCACGCGCTCGCGGGCCTCTTTGACCTCGACATCAGCCAGCCCCACCAGCGTGAAACTGGGCAGGCCGTTGGCCAGATGCACTTCTACCGTTACGGGCGGGGCCTGCAAACCCAACAGGGCACGACTTTGCACTAGCGCAAGACTCATTGGCTCTTTCTCCCTAGACAGGTGCAGCACCGGACAGATTAAAAGCCCGCTCTCACCACGCCAGTAAAGCGGTTTTGAACAGGCAGGGAGCCACTGTAGCAGCGAGATCCGCCGCCATTGGCGGGCACCCGCAGTGCTCATCGCACCGTTTTACACCCAAGGGTGCGCATATAGGGTTCCATCTAGGAGCCACACGAGAAGACGCTCGTCATGTAATTTTTACTGAGTTTGGCCTGGCTGCTAACGAACCAAGGTAAACGGCGGCTGGAAGCCATCCGCTTGAGCACCCGTTAGGCTGGGGGCACGAAAGTAGGATATTGCATTTCATGTGCAAATCCCCGACTCTTAGTTACATAAGATGCTGATATTATTTCTTGACAGTTTTGCGCGCGATAAATTCCTCATATTTTTCCGATAGCGTATATACGTATTCAAAGATTGCAATAGTGAACGACAGGACATCTTGAGAATTTTCCTTTGTGACCTCCTCATCGGTCGCATGAGCGCCAAGGTTGCGTTCTTTTCTCAAAGCGTTTGCCCATTGAAAGAGACGCTCGTCAATGATGTTTTGATTCTTAAGTTCGGTTAGACCATCAGCCAGTGTTCTACTTCCGGGGGCTTTTTCTTTGGAGAGCCGCTCCAGTGCTCTGCCACAGAGAACTACGGCTGCAGAATATATGCTGTGCGAGATGCATTTCTGAGCATCCTTTATATCCCGCCTAGCACTTTCGGGAATACTCACATTCAACTCAACAGTTGATGGTGCAGGCCACAGCCTCTCGGAATGGTCATACCGCCAGTCGTTGTTCTCTGTCTGGTAGAGCTGTGTAAGACCAAGCAGAGGATTATTACATGAAGGGCAACGAAGTAAGACTACTGCGGATTCACTGTCTGGGTCATGTACTGCGCCAATAACAGGTGCATTTACTCTTGTTGCGCACGAGGGGCAGTCGATTACAGAGTTGTTTTGCATGAGAATTCCAAGGTAAGCCTAACGTGGAGGTAACCGGCCTGCGCGGCTTTTTGCGCAAGTCCGGTTGACCGTAGGGTTAGCCGACTTATCGCCGCAGTTGCTCCTTATTGCCAATCTCCCCAGCCGCCCTCGTTTTTCACCTCAGCAGTAATGTCCAGACCGTGTTGCAATTTTTCTTCTACGCAAGAATCTACTGTCGAAGTAAATGTGGACACTGCTGCAGCGAATGCTGCACTACCTCCCGATGCATACCCAGCAATCAAACCTGCAATCATCGACTTTAGCGCTGCTTGCCGTAGGCAATCCTCTGCAGCGCTTTTTACGTCTGTGCCATCTGGGCCATTAACGATGAGGGAAACTTTGGAATGGTAGTACTTGTATCTATTTACCGGAACCTTTATTCCAGGAATGCTGGACGGAACCCAATCAACCATCATTTGTGGAAGTGTGAAAGGGTCGTTCCCTTCGAACAAAACAAAGTGTGCCAACTCTTGCATGATTACTCTCCTTCGATTGATTAGCACTGAGCCGCAGTGCCAGCGGTAAGGGACAACTTGTAGCGGCCATAAATCGGCTCATATAGGCTCCCCAAGACGGCGAACGAATGAGCTAAGCCGACCGCCGCAGGCGGGTCGGCTTGAGCGCCGGTTAGAGTTAAGAATAATTTATTCGCCGTACTCAATGGCACAAGTTGCACAGTAGGTTTCACCTGCGATAGAAAATCGCGTACAACCTAGCACGCCACATTTCTCAACTAATGCAGGCTCTATGTGTTTTTTATAAACTTCATTTTGCTTTTCTGTTAAGGGCTTACCTTCTTTTCCTAGAATTTGGCGAATAATGCCTGCTTCAGTTTCATTGGCATTATCCAGCAAGCTCTCTAAAGCTTTTTTCTTCTCTGAGTCCGTCAGATTCTGTGCGGCTTGTGAAAATTCATCTTTCATTGATTTCCCTAGATTTTTACAACTAACGAAAAAAGTAAGCGGCTTGCCATAGGCAAGTCCGCTTGACTGCTATGTTAGAAATTATCTTGAAGCAGGTTTCCAGTAGCACTGCTCTTGCTCAGTTAGCGAAGACCAAAGTCGATTGCAAATATCTACCAGTTCACCGGGAGAGTTTCCGAACGCTCTGTAATTGGAAAGCACATATCTTTTGACAGTATTCGGCCAGCGCCCCTCTTTGTCAGCTTCTACAATCGTCATTTTTGAGGTTTGATAATTGCCATAACTTTTGCCCATAGCTTTCTGGAGCTCATTTTCGAAAACTCCAAAAGACCATTCATCAGTCCTAGCTTCGAATTCATTCAATACGTTTATTTTGGTTTGAGATAGTTTACTCATAGTTTTCTCATGTAGAAATTAGGAATATCTAATGTTCAAAGTGAAGGGCGCGCTGATTTTGGCGCGTCCCCCTCGACCGCAGAGTTAGGCACCTGACTATTTGTAAGCATGCGCAACTCCTCGATTTGCCTCTCCAGCCTATCTCGCTGCTCGTCTGAAAATATTGAACCAAACATTCCCGACGTAATTTCCAGCTCAAGTAGCCTGCTTTCCGCCATAAGCTCAGTAGTTCGATTGAGGCGACCGACCGCGTCTTTACCCTCCTCAGCCAACTTTCCGAGTTCAATTTTTAGCGGACCAATCTCGGCCTTACTGCCTGATGAGTTTGAGAAGCGATCTATCAGATCCAGTAATGGTCGGCGGAAAATCAGAACAATCACCAAACTAACGACGGGCCAAGATAAAACTATTGGACCAAGCACCTTGAGCCATTCAAGCATCACTATCTCCAAGCAGAGCCTAACTAGGATTAGACGACAGCCTCGCACTGGCCAGCCGTCGAATAAAATTGCACCATCCTACCCCACCCATAGGGAAACTCCAATCGCCAGCCGTTGAGGCAAACTAAAATTTCTCGGATGCCCGTCTCGCCCAACACCAGCCCAAACTGCCGGGGCGTATGCCCGTTGATTGGTGCTGACAGCATTAGAGCACCCGCACAGCGCAAGCCTCGGTAGAAAGGGTGCAGTGTTTCATTTGGTTTCATAAAAAACGGCATCCACCAGCGGTGGGGGCGTTCTTGAGGATGGATGAAAAGCGGGGGCTTGCAGCCACCCGCGCCTAGCCGTTAGACTCACGCCATCCCGCGAAAAAGGCGGGGCACGGGTTTGACAGCCCGGTTCCACTTGGCGTAGCAGCCGCGTTTCCTTCGGGATCAGCGGTTTTTCTTTTCCCTCCTGCTACGCGCACGGTTTCGCTTTACGGCGGGCCGTGCAGGGACGCCTGCAAGGGCGTGCCGGTTCCAAGTGCCGGTCTGTCAACCCTGCATGGTCTGCCACCCAACCTTTTGACAGGGGAAGGGTGACGGGTTTTTACTTGTTCACTTGGAGCCAATCATGGCTGACACCTTTTCCCCGAACACTGCGGCCCCGCCGCCGGGCATTTCTTCGCCCTTGACGGCACAGGTCTTGCAGCAAACCCTGCACGTATTGCACACCTTGTTGGCCGAACCACCGCACAGCCGCGCTGGCTCTTGGTGCCAGCAGCGCCAGCGTGCTTTGCTCTGGCGCAACCGCCAGCGCCTGCAACTGTTGGCCGGTTTCCGTGCCGATGGCAGCGCTGATTTGCTGCATGAGGCAATGGGCCTGACCCAGCCCTAAGCGTCCGCGCCTTCCTTCCTCCTTTGCTTCCCGTTGTCTGACGGCTGCGCTGTGCAGCGGCCAGCGGGTGCGCCTGTGTGTTTGTGTTTTCTCTGTTCGGAGAGGTCTTGCCATGACCGAAGTGTTTTCTATTGCCCGTGCCAGCCTGCGCATGGGCCGTGCCACTTGGCATATCGCGTTGCCCAGTGGTGCCAAGTTGGTGTTGCTGTGCATCATTAGCCACTTTAATGATGCCCAAGGGTTTGCTTTCCCGTCCCTGATGCGGCTGGCCCGTTTGTGTGGCCTGCACAAGCGCACGGTGCAAACGCACATCACGTTGCTCACGCAAAGGGGCGTGCTGCAAGTGGGCAAGGCCCCCGGCCTCAGCACCCATGTGTACCGCATCAACGAGGCGGCTTTGGCAGCGCAGCCTAGCGTTACCCACAGCGCCAGCGGTGCAGAAAACTTACCTGCCGAGGTGGTATTGGCTGCACCCGCAGGGGGTGATTTTTCCAGCCCATGTGCAGAAATCACCACCCAGAACGGTGGCAACGGACATCAACAGAAAAAGACAACGGAGCCACCACCTCCGGCACCTCCGCCGCCTGCACCCAACGTGCCATCATGTTCGTCGTCATCCTTATTTTTGCAATCCTTGCCCAGCCCGCAAGACCAAGCCGCCTTGCAGGCGTGGCAACAGGTGCGCCGGGCCAAAGGTAGGCCCGCCTTGCCCAATGCGCTGCAATGCCAACAATTGCTCAACCATGCCGCCAGCCTGCATCAACCTTTGGGTTGGGTGGTGCAGGTGATGGCGCTCAACGATTGGGCCTCGTTTGATCCGGCATGGCTGCACAACCAACGCCCCGCGCCACGCTTGCCCGCCGTGGCAGCACCGCCCAGCGCTGCCCCACAGCAACAGCCCGAACCTGAACCGAAACTGCCAGCACTGCCCACCGTGACGCCTGAAGAAGCCGCCCAAGCCAAAGCCCGCATGGCAGAGCTGCTGGCGCAGTGGCGCGGCCCCGCTGCTACGGTGCCTGATATTGGCCCCATTGCCCCCTGTGGCATTGCGTGGGCCGACACCATCATTGCCGATGCCTTGCGGGGTGCGGTGGTCAGTTATGCGGCGCTCAACTACGCTTGCGCGGTAGCCAAGGTGTCGGCGCGGGCCGTGCGGGCCGCAGCCGCCAAGGTGCGCGCTACAGGCTAAAAATCTTACCGGGGTTGAGGATGTTCTGCGGGTCTAGCGCTTGCTTGATGGCGCGCATCACGGCCAGCGCAGGCGCGCCCGCTTCCTCTAGCAAAAAGCCCATTTTGTGCAGGCCCACGCCATGCTCGCCGCTGCAAGTGCCTTGCATCTGGATGGCCCGTTGCACCAGTGATTGGTTGAGCTGCTCGGCCCGTGCGCGCTCGTCGGTGCTGTCGGGGTCAATCAGGTAGCCAAAGTGAAAATTACCATCGCCCACATGGCCCACCAGAAAATACGGGATGCCACTGGCATCGGCCTCGACCACCGAGTCCAGCAGGCAATCGGCCAAGCGGCTGATGGGCACGCAGGTATCGGTCGATATCGCCTTGCAGCCGGGGCGGCTGGCAATGGCGGCAAACAAGGCGTTGTGCCGGGCCGTCCACAGCCGGGTGCGCTCTTCCGGGGTGCTGGCCCATTCAAAATCATTGCCGCCCAGTTCGCGGGCAATGTCTTGCACTGTCTGTGCCTGCTCCTGCACCCCAGTGGGCGAGCCATGAAACTCCATCAGCAGCAGCGGCTCTTCGCGCAGGCCCAGTTTGGCATAGCGGTTGACCATGCGCACGCTGTTGGCATCAATCAGCTCGACACGGGCAATGGGTACGCCCAACTGGATGGTCTGGATCACGGTGCGCACCGCAGCCTCAATGCTGGGGAACGAGCAAATGGCAGCCGATACCGCCTCGGGCAGCGGATAGAGCTTGACCGTGACTTCAGTGATGATGCCCAAGGTGCCTTCGCTGCCCACCATCAGGCGCGTCAGGTCGTAGCCTGCACTGCTTTTTTTGGCCCGCGAGCCGGTGCGAACCACGCTGCCATCGGCCATCACCACTTGCAGCGCCAGCACGTTCTCGCGCATGGTGCCGTAGCGCACGGCATTGGTGCCGCTGGCACGGGTGGCACACATGCCACCCAAGGTAGCGTCGGCACCGGGGTCAATCGGAAAAAACAGGCCGGTAGATTTAACCGCCTCGTTCAGCTGTTTGCGCGTTACGCCCGCTTGCACTGTCACCGTCAGGTCATCGGCATTGACCGACAGCACTTGGTTCATGCGCGATACATCCAAGCTGATACCGCCCTGCACCGCCAGCAAGTGCCCCTCTAGCGAGCTACCGGCACCAAAGGCAATGACTGGCACGGCGTGTTGGTGGGCCAGTTGCAGGGCATCGCTCACGTCTTGGGTGCTTTCAGCAAACACCACGGCATCGGGCGGGGGCATAGCGGCGTAGGCCGACTCATCGCGGCCATGCTGCTCGCGCACGGCTTGGGCGGTAGCGCACTGGCTGCCAAAACGGGCTTGCAGGGCCTGCATGAAGGCCGCAGGTATGG
Source organism: Burkholderiaceae bacterium (assembly GCA_019745615.1). GTDB lineage: Bacteria > Pseudomonadota > Gammaproteobacteria > Burkholderiales > Burkholderiaceae_C > Simplicispira. The sequence goes on along the minus strand of JAIESZ010000156.1, from coordinate 96 downwards.
CACGGGGGGCCAGTTCGGGGAGGGGGGCGTGGAGCGGGGTGGCTGGGCGGTTCATAAACTGGCTCTGCGGTGGCGGCGAAGAATACCACCGGGCCG
>JAIESZ010000180.1 GCA_019745615.1 Burkholderiaceae bacterium | reverse complement strand
TTGGTTTGCACCCCGTGGCGGGAGTCATGGGCGCTGCCCAATGCCAGTTTGGCACAATGCAGCAGATTTTGTATATCCGTGCCATCCTGCGGAAACAGGGCAATACCCGCACTGGAGCCCATAGAGATCGGCGTGGTATCGGTTTTGTAGGGTTTGTTCAACCGCGTTTGCAGATTACTGATCCACGTTTCGATGGTGTCATGTTCTCCTAGGCTGCGCACAATGACGACGAACTCGTCGCCCCCGACTCTGGCCAAGAAAGAGTCAGGGTGGGCCGATTCACGAATACGGTTGGCTGCCATCAACAGTACCTGATCTCCTACGCTAAACCCTAGTGCATCGTTGATTTGTCTGAACCCTTCGAGATCAATCATTGCCACGGCAAACGGGGCGTCACTGGCCGCATTGAGGCAGGCATGGGCCTGAAACAAGCCTTCGCGGTTGGCAAAGCCGGTCAGTGGGTCTGTTACGGCAAGGCGGCGTGCAGACATTTCTTCACGCTTGCGTGCGGTCACGTCGGTGACGGTGCCCTGCACTGTGCCATCTCCCAAGGGCAGCACTACGATATTGAGCCAGCGCTCATCGCCGTGTCGGCCATGTAGCAGCAGATCGGCAGCGCACGATTCATGCTGCTGGGTACTGCCCTCAATAAGCTGCAACAGTTGCCCCGCCTCATCCCAGTGAGCGTCGACCAGACGGCGGTCTGTTGGTTCATTGGGCAACGGCGGCAGCCAAGTCAGCTCCACAAACGCTGGGTTGAAGGACAAGAGCTGACCTTGAAGATCAGCAACAAAAATGCCGGAGGTTGAGTGGTCAAACAAGTCTTGGTACATGCGCTGGGCAATGCCCTGTTGCCAGCGTAGCGCCCGCTCTTGGTCGAGCGTACTGATAAGGCGGCCTTTCAGATCATTGATGTCATCGACCAAGCGCCCCAGCTCGGTCTTGTCGTAGCCTTCTGGGACAGTCAGTGCATCACTGCCGCTGGCATTGAGTTGGTGCAGGCGGTCAGAAATAACCTTGATCGGTAGCACTACCACCCAAAAAACCATGCCTGCGGTGCCAAAAATCATCAGCCACGTTTGGGCCGACAGCAGCAGCATAGCGTGCTGGGCATCGGCCTCTACTTGGCGATAGATAGCATTCCAATGGGCTTCTAAGCGGATTTCACCGATGTACTCACCTTGCTTGAAGGGTGACATCAAACGGCGCTGGATCGGAGGGTACCTTGCATTTTGTGGTGGAGAGGACTCGGCATCGGCCAGTGGGGCCGTTGCCCCGTGGATGCTAACGCGCCGCACTTCGGTGTTGCGCAACAGGCCTTGCACCACTTCACGTGCCAACTGCTCATCGTTGGCAAAGGCAGCGACGCTGGCAGTGTTTTCCACCGTGTCGAGCAATTCTTCTAGGCGTCGCTGGGCATCGGTATGGGCGCGGGCGACTACTTGTTCGCGCAGCATCAGGCTAGACAGACCACCGATCAGCGCGGTCAGTAAGGTCACGGCGGCCAAGCTGCGAAAGACAATACCATTCCACCAATACATTGTGTTGTGTTTTGCCATCGCATCACTCCGGCCATTCGAAAACCACGATGACACGGGCATCAACCTGAGAGCGCTCGACATAGGCCAGCGCACCTTGGGTGTGTGCTACCAGTTGGAGCGCTTGCTCGCTGCTCGTGGCTACCCGTGGGGGTTTGGTTTTGCCAGAAAAATTCAGTCGCGACCAGTAGGCATTGATTTCCGCCACACTCTTGTTGACCAAGTGGCGGTAAAAGCGCGCTCGGATGGGGGCGTCAGCGGCTTGGTCTATGGGTTCGGCGGTAATGCCCGATGCCAGGTGCCGATAGCGGCCTAGGTAGATATTGACCACTTCATCCTGCGACAGTGCTTTGATGCCTGACTGTGGATTGGCTACCAGCACCCAATCTGCTGCCATGACGGGCATGGCCGACAAGGCAAGCAGTATGAGCAGTCTTTGGAGTAAGCGGCGCATGGTTTAGAAGACGAAATCAAGCGTCAGGCTGAAAACATCAGTATGGCCAGTCCACCCCGGTTTTTCGGCCCGATAGGGAAAAATGGAGCTGGGTTTTCCGTGCACTGCATCCCATTGGGCTTTGAGTGCTACATCGGGCATGATGTCCCAACGGGCACCTAGAGTGTAGGTTTTTTGGTCACTGGCCGAGTCCCGTAGCACGCTGTCAAATCCTTGATTGAGTGCGATGAGTGGGCCGGTGTTGGGCAAGCCAGTAGCAAGGTGCTTGGATTTGCTTTTCCACCACGAATAGCCCACATAGGGCGTGATAGCCCCCAGCCGATAAGCCCCCAGCAGGTAGCCTGCTTGCGAGTTCTTAAAGGCCCCGGTGCCGTGGTGGATGGTATTGACCATGCCCTGCACCTGTAGCGGGCCATCGTCGTACACCATCCCTACCGTCATGAACTGGCTGGTGCTGCCACCCACAGCCAGCGCGTTGGCGGCATCAATGGCCTGCGGTACACCCAAGGCCGTGCCTGCGGCGCGCAGGCCGCTGGGCAGTGGCTCAAAGGGCATATCCCGCGATAGCCGGACATGGGCGGCGCTGGCGCGAATTTGCCAAGGCCCAGTGAAATAATCCAACACCAGCCCTTTGAGAGAGGAGTCACTGGCATCCCAGACCACACCCCCAGAGGAGCCTTTTTCTCGGCCCAAACCGGCATAGGCTTTGGTGCGCAGTAAGCCACCTGCGACAGGAAAGGTCGCACTGGCATCAGCACCATCAAAATAGGAAAAGAGCAGGGGGCCAAAATAGTCCACCGAAGGGCGCACCGGCAAATAAGAATAGCCCACTAGCCGAGAATCGGCACCCATCAAGAAATCAGCCCCCAGCCGTCCGGCCCGTAGTTCGACCCGGCCATCGATATCCCATTTGGCAAAGCCCCACATCACTTCCGCATCGCGGCTTTCGTTGTGTTGGTAACGGCTGACCACTTGCCCCACCAGCTCCAGCTCGTGTGTGGCTTGCCAATTGGTTTGCAAGCCCATGACCGAATCAATACGCCCCGACCAATGGTTGGAAATGCCACGCGGTTGTGACAGATCACGCACAAACTCTGCCTGATCTGAGGAAGACCGTGCCACGCCCAAGGTACCAAAGCCGCGCAGGGTCAATGAGGACTCTGCCGGTGTTTCTGTGGATTCTTTGGGGCGCTCTATGGCTCCACTGGATGTGTGTTTGCCCCAGACAACAACGCAGATCAGGAGAGAGAGCAGCCATCGCCCACGGTGGGGTGCGTGCCTGTGCAATGGGTGCTTGGTCATAGTTGAAAAGCTTCTTTTGTTAATAATATGCACCAAATTGGCGCTATTGTTGGCCTTGGATTGAAGATTACAGGGTGCTTTGTATCTAATTGTATCTATCTCTTTCAGTGAGATGGTTTGATGGGTCTGGGTCACTGGAGGGTGGTGCATTTACATCGAACCTTTTTCGCGCTGCAATGATTGCATCCCAAAACGCTTGAGGCATAATCGGCCCCACACCGCCGACCGGGAACGATCGGCGGTTTGCTTTTGGAGAACACACAATGGCTACCATTCCTATTACCAAGCGCGGCGCTGAGTTGCTCAAGGCTGAGTTGCACCGCCTCAAGACTGTTGAGCGCCCTTCCGTTATCGCGGCGATTGCCGAAGCACGCGCCCAAGGCGACCTGAGCGAAAACGCTGAATACGAAGCGGCCAAAGACCGCCAAGGCTTTATCGAGGGCCGCATCCAAGAGGTTGAAGGCAAGCTGTCGGCTGCGCAAGTCATTGATCCCTCTGCGCTAGACGCCGGGGGCCGGGTGGTGTTTGGCACCACCGTCGATTTGGAAGACGAAGAAACCGGCGATGCCGTCACTTACCAAATTGTTGGTGAAGACGAGGCCGACCTCAAGCATGGCTTGATTAACATCAGCAGCCCGATTGCCCGTGCCCTGATCGGCAAAGAAGAAGGCGACACCGCCGAGGTGCAAGCTCCCGGTGGCGTGCGCCGCTACGAAGTGGTGGCGGTACGCTACCTTTGAGCGTGCAAGAACGCCTGCCGTTGTTGGTAGCGGCCCTGTGGTGGGGCAGCTTGGGGGCCATTGGTTTTATGGCCGTGCCGCTGCTGTTTGCTCACCTGCCCAGCCCGGCGCTGGCGGGCAATATGGCGGCCCGCTTGTTTGCTGCACAAACTTGGCTGTCGGTGGTTTGCTGCTTGGTGTTGTTGCTGCTGTCGCGGCACAGGGGCAGCGCAACGCTGCAACCGTGGGCGCAAAACACGCTGGTATTTATTTTGGGCGGGATGCTGCTGGCGCTGCTGGTGCAGTTTGGCGTGGCACCGCGCATTGTGGCCCGCCAAGACCTGCGCCTGTGGCACAGCGTGGGCACGCTGATGTATGTGGCTCAGTGGCTGTGTGCTGGGGTGCTGCTCTGGCGTTTGTCGGCGTCTGCACGGCGCTGATTGTGCAACAGGGCGTCCACCGCCGCTATCACTGTGGATGCTTGTAACTCTTGCGCGGTGCACAGGTTGCGCAGCGTGGTGGGTGCGCTTCGGTCAGAAACCGCCCCGGTGAGCGCTGGTGGAGTGGCGGTATAAAGAGCCACTCCGGGTTTGCCCAGAGCAGCGGCCAAGTGCAGCAAGCCGGTGTCCACACCCACTACCACGGCTGCTTGGGCAATCAGGCTGGCGAGTGCATCCAACCCTAACTTGGGCAGGACGATCACGTGGCTCATGTTTTCTGCCAGTGCTTGGGCGCGGGCCTGTTCTTGCGTATTGCCCCAAGGCAGTACCAGATGGGTGCCTTGTTGCTGCAAATGCAGCGCCAACGCTTTCCAGTGTTCTACCGGCCAGAGTTTGTCAGCGCGGCTGGTGCCATGCAGACCCACAACGCTGCCGGGCGGCAACTGAAGGTCGAGGACAGGCAAGCGCTTTGCCAAATCTTGCAGCCCATAGTCAGGCTCTGGCTGATCGAGGCGATAGCCCAGCGCCGCTGCCAGCAGTTGCCGGTTGCGCGCAATGGCGTGCTGCTGGCGTGCCACGGACAGTTGCCGGTCGTAAAAATAGGCGGCTAGTGGCTCACGGGCCGAGTGGCGGTCGTAACCCACACTGGGGCCTAGGCCCATCTTGCACCACAGCGCACTCTTGAGCAAGCCTTGGCTATCGAGGATCAAATCGTAGTGTTGTGCGCGCAATGCTTGCCGGGCGTTGGCAATTTCTTTCCATGTTTGGCTAGACAGGGGCTGTTTTTTCCAGCGGCGCATGGCGATGGGCACGATGCACCCCACTGCCGGGTGCCAAGCTGGAATAGCGGCAAACGATTCTTCGACCAGCCAATCAATGCGCAAGGCGGGTATGGCTCGTGCTGCATCGGTAATGGCGGGCAACATATGGATGATGTCGCCCAGTGACGATGTTTTGATAATCAGAATATGCATGTGTCGGGGCTACCAATGCAGCGGCTGCACAGCGCGCCCACTCAGGGCTGGCGGGGTGGTAGATAGCTGGCTTTGACGTATTTATAGAAAGAATTCTCCGCCACCGACAAAGCAATGATGAACCCTTCTTTGCCATCGAGAAAGCCGCGTTTGAACACATAGCCGCGCACAAAAGCCCAGAAAGCGTGGCCGATAGCCGTGCCTATGCCACAAGACTTGCCCGCTTGGCGCACGCGCACCGCCCCGCCGGTGGTGTAACTATTGGTTTTGCCCAAAAGCTGCTCAATCGAGCGGATGCTTTGGTGCAGCAATAGGTGCTGCAATCGGCCTGCTGGGCCTTCAAATACCAAGCGTTCATGTACCAAATCATCTGAAAACCGCGCCTGTGTGCGCCGAAACAAGCGTGGGATTTCATCCGGCCACCAATCGCCGTGCCGTATGGGGCGTCCCATAAAACTCGACAACCGGGGCAGGCTGTACACCGGGTATGCCGCATCTTGCAGGGTGGCGCGAATTTCTTGTGCCAACTCTGGCGATACCTGCTCATCGGCATCAATGGACAGCACCCATTCACCCGTAGCCAAGGCCAAAGCGCGGTTTTTTTGTGCGCCAAAGCCCGGCCAGTCGGTAACTGTTACTTTGTCGGTGTAGCGGCGGCAGATTTCTACCGTGGCATCGGTGCTGCCAGAATCGACCACAATGATCTCGTCGGCCCACTGCACCGAGGCCAGTGCTTGGTCAATCAACAAGGCCTCATTTTTGGTGATAAGGATGACGGACAGGGTAGGTCGGTTCATAAGGAGGGTAGCCCCAGTGCTTGTAGCACTTGCTCAGGCTGGATATCGGCCAAGCAGCGTGTATGGCCCAGCGGGCATTGCCGTTTGAAGCAGGGTGAACAATCTAGCCCCAGATACAAAATTTTCGCCTTGGGGCTTAACGGTGGTGTGTGGTGTGGGTCAGAGGAGCCATACAGGGCTACCACTGGCTTATCCAAGGCCGCTGCTACGTGCATCAGCCCGGAGTCGTTGCTCACGGCTGCTGCACAGACCGAGAGCAAATCGCACACATCAGCCAGTTGCGTCTGGCCGCAGAGGTTGTGTACCCCGTGGCCTGCTACGCTTTGGGCGATGGCCTCGGCCACCGGGCGGTCTTTGGCGGAACCCAAAATCCAGACCTGATAGCCTTGGGCGAGCAAGGCCGTGGCGAGGCGAGAAAAATGGCTGGCCGGCCATTGTTTGGCCGGGCCATATTCGGCACCGGGCATCAAGGCTATGGCGGGGCGGTCGTCACTCAAGCCCAGTTGTTGTTTTAGGCGCGCAGCGTGATCGGCATCGGCCAACAGCCGGGGCAAGGGCGTTTCTGGCGCTGGTGTCACCGGTGCTGGCAGGCCCAGCGCCACAAAGCGCTGCACGGTCATGGGCAGGGCTTGCTTATCCAAACGACGCCGGTCATTGAGCAGGCCATAGCGCATCTCACCGACAAAGCCGGTGCGTATGGGGATGCCTGCAAACCAAGGCACCAATGCTGATTTGAGCGAGCCGGGCAGCACAATGGCCTGATCGTAGCCTGTGCGCGCTAGCGCACGCCCTAATTGCCAGCGGGTGCGTAGCTCCAATTGCCCATGCCCCAGCGGCATGGCGATGCCTTGGCGCACTTGGGGCATCCGCGCCAAAATAGGCAGCGACCACTGTGGTGCCAGCACATCAATGCACACTCCCGGATGCTGGGTGTGCAGCGCCATGAACAGGCTTTGCGCCATCACCATGTCGCCCACCCAAGAGGGGCCAACCACCAAAATCTGTCGGGTAGTTGTCATGGAAAATCTTAGGCCCGCTGATCCAGCCATGCCATGTACTGCTGCACGCCTTGGGCCACGCTCAAGAACGGGGCCTCGTAGCCCGCTTGGCGCAACGCCCCCATATCGGCTTGGGTGTAGCTTTGGTAGCGGCCCTTGAGGTGCTCTGGAAAGGCGATGTATTCGAGCTGACCACGCTGGTGGTGTTCAATCACGGCTTGGGCCACTTCATTGAAGCTCTGCGCCCGGCCTGTTCCACAGTTAAAAATGCCGCGCACCTGTGGGTTGTCCAGCAGCCACAGATTGACTGCCACCACATCATCGACATGGATAAAGTCGCGTTGCTG
>JAIESZ010000178.1 GCA_019745615.1 Burkholderiaceae bacterium | reverse complement strand
CAGTGGTGGATGCTTGCGGGCTTGCAAACGCATGTTAGTGGGCGTGCTTCATGCCGCAATACTTACCAATAGCCAAATTTTTGCAGGCTGTTTGCAATTCTTTCAGGCACTGCTCGGCATCTTTGTTGGAGGCTAGGCACTGCGCCATGGCCGTATGTGCCGCTGCCATCGCACGGTGGCGCTCAATATCGGCTTGTTTTTCTTGCTCCGAATGCGTCTGTGCCTGCACCATCGCTACAGGGGTACACAGAAGCACGCAAAAACAATGAAGCCAAAAATTGCGCATAACCAAATCTTTCATCAACATCAGTGAAGTGGAGCCATTGCATTCAGGGCTGCAATAACGCTGCAAAGCGCTGGCGAAACTTAGCCAGTTTAGGCGTGATGACAGCAGCACAATAACCTTGCTCCGGATGGCGCGCATAGTATTGCTGGTGGTAAGCCTCGGCAGGCCAAAAGCTATCTAGTGGGGCTACTTCAGTCACGATAGGCGCATCCCACAGCTTTTGGGCGGTAAGGTCTGCCAGCAGTGCTTTAGCTACCAGTTCTTGTTCTGGATGGTGCCAATAGATGCCACTACGGTACTGCGTGCCCACATCGTGGCCTTGGCGATGGAGGGTGGTGGGGTCGTGGGTAGCCAAGAAAACTTCCAAAATCTGGCGCAGGTCAATCATCGCCGGATCGAAAGTCAGTTGTACCACCTCCGCATGGCCTGTGGTGCCATCGCATACTTGTTCGTAGCTGGGGTGGCTGGTATGGCCATTGGCATAGCCGCTTTGCACCGCACTGATGCCGCGCAATCGGGTAAAAACGGCTTCGGTACACCAAAAGCAGCCGCCAGCCAAAGTGATGTGTTGCAGGGTCATGGCACGATTGTCGATGGAATTGGATTGACGCCTATTCTGCCGGTGATTACATTACTAACCAGACAGTCATTAAAAGCCCTTACCGCGTGCCATTTCTTCCTTCTGATTCTTTGCCCTTGAACACAGCACGGGTGCGGGTGCGCCGCAAGCAAGCGCGCCCCGCTGAACTGCTAGAGGCTGCGCTAGACTTGTTTATAGCCAAAGGCTATGCCGCCACCAAGGTAGAAGCTGTGGCCGCACGCGCTGGGGTATCCAAGGGTACGCTGTTTTTGTATTTTCCCAGCAAGGCCGATCTGTTCAATGCCGTGGTGCGGGAGAACATTGGCATCCGCTTTCAGCAATGGAACCAAGAGTTTGAGACCTTTCAGGGTAGCACGGCTGAGATGCTGCGCTATTCTTATCGCTCGTGGTGGGAGCACATTGGTTCTACCAGAGCCTCTGGTATCACTAAGCTGATGCTGTGTGAGGCCAGTAACTTTCCTGAGATCGCCCAGTTTTATCAGCAAGAAGTCAGTGAGCCGGGCCATGCCCTGATGCGGCGCATTTTGCAACGTGGTATGGACAGTGGTGAATTTCGACCTGTCGATCTCGATCATGCCGTCTATGCTGTTATTTCGCCGCTTTTGTTTTTGACCTTGTCCCAACATGCCAGCCTCGCTTGCATACCCGCTTCCTTGACGGTCTCACCGCTGTTGTACCTAGAAAATCAGGTCAATATGCTGCTGCACGGCTTGTTGGCGTCCTAAACGAGGCCGGGCATCCTAAAATCACAGGCTTGACCCTGAACTGCCCTTGCGGAGATTTTTTGCCATGAACATGCCCCTGAACACGTCTTCCATCCACACCAATGACCCGATTGAGCAAGCCCGCTACAACATGGTCGAGCAGCAAATCAGGCCGTGGAATGTGTATGACGCCGACGTGGTGGAGCTGCTGCACAGCCTGCGCCGTGAAGATTTTGCCCCACTGGCCTATCGCAATCTGGCTTTCATGGACATGGAAATCCCGTTGCACGGCACCCCAGAAGAAGGCATTCGCACCGGCCAGTGCATGTTGGCCCCCAAGATTGAGGCCCGTTTGCTCAATGACTTGCAAGTGCGCAAGCACGAAAAGGTGCTAGAGATTGGTGCGGGTTCAGGTTATATGGCCGCTTTGCTGGCCCGTTGCTCGGCCCAAGTGCTGGCGCTGGACATTGAACCCAATTTGGTCGAAAAAGCCCGTGCCAATTTGCAACGCGCTGGCATCAGCAACGCCACTGTGCGCCAAGGCGATGGTTCGCGCGACGCTTTACCTGAAGGCCCGTTTGATGTGATCGTGCTCAGTGGCTCGGTCTCTGCTGTGCCGCAAGACCTGCTGGCCAAACTCAATGATGGTGGCCGTTTGGCCGCCATCGTGGGCGATTTCCCGGTCATGCGCATGACTATCGTGCAGCGCAAAGGCCCACGTTTTGAGACCACCCAGCCTTGGGATACCACCTCACCCCGTTTGCAGGGCTTTAGCCAGCCCTCCACCTTCAAGTTCTAAGCCAACGTTCTGCCATGCCCATGTCCTGTAGTAGGTTCCTTCCCTTAACGCTGGCCCTCGCAGCAGCTTTATCCGCTCCTGCACAGGCCCAAAGCCTGATGGCGCTGGTGGAATCTGCACGCCAGTACGATGCCCCATGGCAGGCTGCGCAGGCACAGCTGCAGGCCGCACGGGGGCGCGCCGATCAGGCCCGCGCCGGACTGTTGCCCAGCGTGGCCTTGTCTGCCGGGGTATCGCGGGCCGAGACAGAGATCATGGGCAATGGCCGCCGCGATTTGGGCCTGACCACGCAGACGGTGGGTGTGAATGCCTCCCAACCCCTGTACCGTCCGGCCAACCGTATCACCTTAGAGCAGGGGCGTCGGGGTGTCGATGCCGCCCAAGCCCAGTTGGATGCGGTAGCGCAAGATTTGCTGGTGCGCGTGAGCCAAGGCTATTTTGATGTGCTGGCAGCCCAAGATACCCTGACCTTTGTGCAAGCACAAAAAGCAGCGGTGTCTGAGCAATTGGCTGCTGCCAAGCGCAATTTTGAGGTGGGCACTTCCACCATCACCGATTCACGCGAGGCCCAAGCCCGTTACGATTTGGTGGTGGCCCAAGAGATTGCCGCAGAAAACGACCTGCGCGTTAAAAATCTGGCGCTAGACCAACTGGTCGGCCAAACCAACACCAAACCCTTGCCTTTGGCCCAGCCGCCGGTGTTGTCCCAGCTAGAGCCGGACAGCCCCCTGCCTTGGATAGAAAAAGCCGAGGCACAACAGCCCTTAGTGCGTCAGGCGCTGATTGCGTTGGATGTGGCCCAGCTCGAAACCCGCAAGGCCGAAACCGGGCATTTGCCCACATTAGATGCGCAAGCCGGGTACAACGTGCAGCGCACGCCCAATGGCACCACCGCGACCCCCGGAGTTTCTACACGCACCAACAGCGCCAGTATCGGGTTGGCGCTCAATGTGCCACTGTTTTCCGGTTTCGCGGTACAAAACCGTATCAAAGAAACGTTGGCGCTGGAAGACAAAGCCCGTGCCGAGCTCGACAACCTGCGCCGCAGCGCAGTACAAAGCACCCGCGCTGCCTTTTATGGTGTTCAATCTGGGTTAGGGCAGGTCAAAGCGCTAGAGGCCGCCGAAGCCTCTAGCCAAAGCGCCCTAGAGGCGAACCAACTGGGTTACCAAGTGGGGGTGCGTATCAACATTGATGTGCTCAATGCCCAAAGCCAGCTTTACCAGACCAAGCGTGATCTGGCCGTGGCCCGTTACAGCGTGCTGATGGGCACACTCAAACTGCGCCAAGCCAGTGGCAGCTTAGACATCTCCGATATCGAAGCCGTCAATAGCATGCTGGCCCGCTGACGCTCAGAAGAAGATCAAAAGAAGTCGTTTTTCGATAATTTACGCAGGTGCGGAAAGGCCTCGAAGTGGTCTTCAGACAGCTGGTGCAAAGCCATAAAAATCTCTGGAGGGAACCCCTTGCGCCCGCCATCACGGGTGTCGTAGATCAGGTTATCTACATAACGGACAAAATCTGGGTGGCCCCAGAACAGCTCCAGTCGGTCCCCAATATGGGGAAAGGCACTATGGATGGTGTTGAAGTGGGTGTTTGTTTTTAGCATGGCGCGGCATCATCACGTAAATACAACTGATTTGCAGTAGCAAATGGTAACTGGCGAAGGTTTTTTCTTGAAAAAATGATGTCGATCAAGTTGTTGCCGGTAGCAAAGCGGCTACTGCTGCCGCCGTAGCCTGTGCTGCTCCTCGGTGAGTTTGCCCTAGGGTGGCCGCTGCCGCTTGGGCTTGTGCCAGTGCGCTAGAGTCTTGCACCCAAGCCGTGGCCAATGCAATGGCGTGGGGCATATCTTGCGCCAAGCGGGCCACACCACATTCTAGGGTCAGGGCAGCCGCTTCAGCAAAGTTGAAAGTGTGTGGCCCTTGGATGACAGGACAACTACAGGCAGCCGCTTCAATCAAATTTTGTCCGCCCAAAGGGGCAAAGCTGCCACCCAGTAGGGCTATGGTGGCCAAGCTGTAATACAACGCCATTTCTCCCATCGAGTCTCCTAGCCAAACCTCTGCGGGCGTTGGAGAGTCTGTCCATTGGCTGCGCCGCGAAACCTGCAATCCGGCCTGCTCTAATAAGGTGGCTACGGTGTCAAACCGCTGTGGGTGGCGTGGCACGATCAGCCATTGCACGGTATCGCTGAGACGGTGTGCTTGGATTTGTTCCTTGACTGCTTCTAGCCACAACGCTTCTTCGCCTTCACGGCTGCTGGCCAGCAGCAATATCGGTTTGGCGCTGGCACTGCGCCAAAGGCGGCCTTGGGCGATTTGCTGCGCATCAGGCACGGCATCAAACTTGAGGTTTCCAAAAACCCCTTGCACTGGGGCACCTAAGGCGCGCAAGCGCTGGGCATCGTGCTCGGTTTGGGCATACACCGCCGTGAGCGCGGCATAAGCGGGTTTAGCCAGCCAGCCTAGGCGCAGGGCTTGTTGGTACGATTTTTCATTCAGCCGGGCATTGGCCAACACCAATGGAGTGCCGCGCTGGTGGCAGGCGGCAATCAGGTTGGGCCAGACTTCGGTTTCCATCAAAATGCCAATGGCGGGCCGAAAGTGCTGCAAAAAGCGCCGCACGGCCCCTAGGCTATCCCAAGGCAGCCAAACTTGCCGATCACCAGCGCGCAACATTTTTTGCCCTTCGGCCCGGCCTGTAGCGGTGCTGTGCGTCAGTAGCAGGCGCAGGCCCGGCCATTGCTGGCGCAAGGCGGTGAGCAAAATAGCGGCGGCTCTGGTCTCGCCCAAAGAGACGGCATGGATCCAAACCCAGCCGGTCTTGCTTGTCTCGCTGGCTTCATGGGCCGGGTAGCGTCCAAAGCGCTCTTCTACCGCTACGCCATAACCGGGTTCCAGCACGGCCCGTCGGCGCAGCTTGCGCCGCAGCAGCGGTTGGGCCAAAGAGGTCAGGATGGAGTACAGGCCACGGGCCAAAGTGGGCATCCGGCAATACCCCGATCAGTGTGCTGCGTCACCCACTTGGGCTTCGGGCTTGACGCGCCGCAGTAAACCCAACATGGTGGCCTCAATGCGTTGCAAGGCTTCAGGGGTTTGGCCTTCAAAGCGCAACACCAGCACCGGCGTGGTGTTACTGGCGCGGATCAGGCCAAAACCATCGGGCCAATCCACGCGCAAGCCGTCAATCGTGCTGACCTGCGCTGGTGCGGCAAAGGTTTCTGCCGCCAATGCTTGCAACTCAGCACTCAGGCGGTGCGGCTCGCCTTCTATGCAGGCCACATTCAATTCTGGGGTGGAGTAGCTGCTGGGCAGGGCATTGAGTACAGCACTGGGGTTGGGGTGGCGGCTCAAAATTTCTAGCAGGCGGCAACCGGCGTAGGTGCCATCGTCAAAGCCGAACCAGCGCTCTTTAAAGAAGATATGGCCGCTCATCTCGCCACCCAGCGGTGCGTCAAGCTCCTTCATTTGTGCCTTGATGAGCGAATGGCCGGTTTTGTACATCACCGGCACGCCACCGGCTGCGGTGATAGCGGGGGCCAAGCGCTGCGTACACTTCACATCAAACACAATATGCCCGCCCGGCACACGGGCCAACACATCTTGGGCAAACAGCATCATCTGGCGATCTGGGAAGATGTTTTGTCCGTCTTTGGTCACAATGCCCAAGCGGTCGCCATCGCCATCAAAGGCCAAGCCCAATTCGGCATCGCTGGCTTGCAGGGCGGCTATCAGATCGCGCAGGTTTTCGGGCTTGCTGGGGTCGGGGTGGTGGTTGGGGAAATTGCCATCCACCTCCGAGAACAGCTCAATCACCTCGCAGCCCAGCGCCCGGAAAATGGCGGGTGCAGAAGCACCGGCAATGCCATTGCCGCAATCGACCACGATTTTGATCGGGCGGGCCAATGCCACATCACTGGTAATGCGCGCGCGGTAGGCAGGCAAGACATCGGCTTGGCGCACGCTGCCACCGGGGGCCAGTTGCCAGCTTTCTTCTTCCATCGTGCGGCTCAGGGCTTGGATTTCATCACCATAAATGGCCCGGCCTGCCAGCACCATTTTGAAACCGTTGTAATCTTTAGGATTGTGGCTGCCCGTGACTTGGATGCCCGATTGGCACAGGGTATGGGCGGCAAAATACAGTAGTGGCGTGGTCACTAGGCCGACATCAATTACCTCGATACCCACATCCACCAAGCCCGCGATCAGTGCCGCAGCCAGTGCCGGGCCAGACAGGCGGCCATCGCGCCCTACGGCCACCGTGGTTTGGCCTATGGCACGAGCAGCGCTGCCAAAAGCACGGCCCAAGCCCCGTGCTACCTCCTCATTCAATGTAGCGGGTACGATGCCACGAACGTCATAGGCTTTGAAGATAGCGGGAGAGGGCTGCACGGGGTTGCGCTTTCAGGAAAAAGAAAAGAAAAAACCGGCGGCATTGTAGGCGCAGCACTGCACCAGCAGCATCAGCCGTTATAACCTGCGGCATCCAGTCTACTGTAGGGAATATATGTTGTTTCATCCAGCTACCGTTCAGCAGCACGCCAATAGCCCGTGGGGTGCAATTGCCTTGGCAGCCTCACCCTTGGGGCTGTGTGGTGTGTGGTTTCAGGGGCAGCGTCACGAGCCAGCAAATTTACTTTATGGGCCTGATGCTTGGCCCCATGCCTCCCAGCACCCATTGTTGGGCCGGGCCTTGAAACAGTTACAGGCGTACTGGAGTGGTCAATCTACCGGCTTTGATCTGCCGCTGGACAATTCCAGTGGCACGCCTTTTCAGCAGGCTGTGTGGCAAGAACTGCGCCAGATAGGATACGGGCATACTTGCAGCTATGCTGATGTGGCGCAGCGGTTGCACAAGCCTACTGCGGTGCGTGCTGTGGCGGCGGCCATTGCACGCAACCCCATCAGCCTGATCGTTCCTTGCCATCGTGTGTTAGGGCGCAATGGTCACTTAACCGGCTATGCTGGGGGCCTTGAACGCAAGGCTGCTTTGTTAGCGCTAGAAAGCACTCAAAAGCAGCCGGGCTTGTCAACCGGGTTAACCCCGTCACCTTGACAGCACACAGGTGGCCTCAGCGCAACGATACTCCACGCCGACACAGAGGAATCGGAA
>JAIESZ010000239.1 GCA_019745615.1 Burkholderiaceae bacterium | reverse complement strand
ACCGGGTTTGGTGCTGGCTCTTATGCTGCACAATTGACCGTTTAGCGCACCGCGCATCCTCTTTTTTCAAGGCAAAGCAGCATGGCATCCATCAACAAAGTCATCATCGTCGGCAACTTGGGCAAAGACCCAGAAATGCGCACCTTTCCTAGTGGCGACCAAGTGGCCAACGTGACTATTGCCACCACTGACAAGTGGAAAGACAAACAAACCGGCGAGGCCAAAGAGCACACCGAATGGCACCGCGTGGTGTTCAACGGCCGCTTGGCTGAAATTGTGGGCCAGTACCTGCGTAAAGGCTCGCAAGTGTATGTAGAAGGCTCTTTGCGCACGCGCAAATGGACAGACCAGTCGGGCGTAGAAAAGTACAGCACCGAAATCCGCGCCGACCAAATGCAAATGCTGGGTAGCCGCCAAGGCATGGGCGGGGCTGGTATGCCCGCTGATGATGGCTATGGCGCTGATGCTTATGACAACAGCCCCCGCCGCGCCGCCCCGGCAGCGGCCCCCCGTATGGCCCCCCCTGCCGCTCGCCCCGCACCGGCCCCAGCGCCCATGGCCCCACCAGCGCGCCCCAGTTCTGGCTTTAACGATAACTTTGGCGACGACGATATTCCGTTCTGATCGGCGTTGTGTTTTGCATGGGGCTGCTCTAGCCAGCGCCCAGCCCAGCGATTGCTGGTTGGCCTGAAACCTACCATCATGCCATGTCCCAAGACAATGATGCCTCGTACAAGCTGCTGTTCTCCTCGCCAGAGTTGGTACGCGACTTGGTGCTGGGCTTTATCCCCGACGACTGGCTGCACAGCTTGGATTACGGCACGCTGGAAAAAATGCCCGGCAGCTACGTCACTGACGACCTGCGCCACCGCGCCGATGATGTGGTCTGGCGCGTCAAGGTGGGGGCAGAATGGGTTTACCTCTATATCCTGATCGAGTTCCAGAGCAAAGTTGATCCGTGGATGGCCGTGCGCATGATGAGCTATGTCGGCCTGTTGTACCAAGACCTCATCAAGGCTAAACAGGTATTGCCCCACCGACGCCTGCCGCCCGTGCTGCCTATCGTGCTCTACAACGGTGATGCGCCGTGGACAGCGGCCACCAACATTGCTAATCTGATCCCTAAGGTGCCGGGGTTGGTGTCACAGTATTTGCCACAGATGGAATACCTGCTGATTGCCGAAAACCTCTACACCGAGGCTGGGTTGGCCAAGATGCAAAATCTGGTGGCAGCGGTGATGCGCTTGCAGCGTCCGCACAATGAAGTGGCGGTGTTGGAACTGATTGATCTTTTGCATGATTGGTTGGCGGATAACCCGGAACTGATGCGGATTTTTGCCATCTGGATCAGGGCGGTGCTGCTGCGGCAAAGCAAGCACCATCTGGCACTGCCTAAGGTACAAGACTTGAAGGAGCTAAAGATGACATTGGCAGCACGGTTTGAAGAGTGGGCGCACCAACACGAGCAAAAGGGCCTTGAGAAGGGTATGGAGAAGGGCATTGCCAAAGGGATTGCCAAAGGGATGGCAAATGGCATTGCCAAAGGCCGAAAAGAAGGCGAAGCCCGCCTCCTGCAACGCCTGCTGGTAGCGCGTTTTGGCCCTTTGTCGCAAGAGACACTGGCGCGATTGGAACAGGCCAGCACGGCTGAACTGGAGGCGTGGACGGATCGCTTTCTGACCGCTCGTAGTCTGACGGATGTTTTTACAGCTGCATAAAAACACTAAGAATTGAGGGTGGCTCATTGATTTGGCTTTTTTTGCCAAATAAATTGAGCCTGCTCCCTTTTATTACTCCTGAATTTAACGATAACTTTGGCGACGACGATATTCCGTTTTAACGACTGATTTTGTTGATCGGGTCAAGTTGCGTAATTTTTGGCAGCCTGAATTTAAAGCAAAAGGGCACTGCATAGATTTATCGCAGAGTGTCGCTTGTAAATAATTGGAATCCGACCACATTTTTACAAAACATTTTATGTAATTAATTTGTTTTTAATGTAAAATAATTTTATTTATATGGCGGTGGATTTGATCCGCATGCACGATAATCATCGTCCGTCATGACTGATTTATATTCACAGGTTGTGTTTTTTGTTGACTCCATTGGTTTGATGTTGATATCATTTGAACGCTCTGCCTTGTAGGCCAAATGACCGGCTTCGTGTGCCAAATTTCCATTATAAGAATTTTGATTATAATGCTTTCCGTATCCAGAATATGAATATCCCGATCCGTAATTTGAATTGTGGCTTTCGTATACTTTATTTCCGCTGCCAGTGCTAGAGTAGTGATATATTCCGCCTCTAGAGCCGGTGTGATTAATGCCAGAGTGGCTTCCGCCCGAATGACCGCCACCACCTCTGGCAAAAACCGAATTATGTAAAATAATTATAGACAAAAAAGCAATCAAGAATCCTAGTATTTTGCCTGTCGTGTATTTCATTAATTGCTTTCTATTGAGAGCGAAACATTTTTATCTAAGAACAAGAGAAAAATTAGTTGATGAGTAGCTCAATATTTTGAGTGCCTTGAAACTATAGTCACTAAGAGCTAACAAACCAAGGTAAGCGGCAGCTGGAAGCTGTCCGCTTGAGCGATAGGTTAGCATATTTAGATGAACCATGAAAATAATCAATTTCATGTAAACTTATTCAAGTCTTCCAAAAATTTTTTTAGCAAATTCAGTCTTCTTTTAAGCTCGTCAAAATCATCTTTTGTTACATCAAGTACTGAATAAGAATCATATCTCTTGAAATAGCATGGATACCTCAAGTTATTATGAATTTGTGAGTAATTTGTTTTTCCAAGTACGTGAAGATGAATTTGATTTGATATTTGCTCTCTGGTTATGCTATCTGTGCTAACAATTTCTATAAGAAATTCTATGGCTGACTCCACCGAATGTGTTTTATTTTTTTCCCTGAAATATTCAATGTTTGGATTAACCAATGAAAATATCTTTGATCTAATTGATTTTTCAATTGCTTGAATTAAAAAATAACATGCTTGCTTAAAGTGACCAGAAGTAGCAAGACATGTTGCAGCTAATTCATCATTTTTAGCCAACTGAGAAAACTCAGATGAAACGTTGATTTTGTGCCGAAGCTTTCCAAGGTGCATTAATTTTCCTAAATTCTTAATTCCAGTAACCACTAAATTAACTAGTGATGATTAAATTTGCACTCAAATTTAAAATGGTGCGATTCATAAAAATCGCACACAGATCAAATATTATTTCATATCAATAATTTTGCTAACCTTTTCAAGTGCTTCAGCAGGATTTCCTGAAATAACATCTCTCACTATCGATGCTGTCCCAAGTAATGCAATACAAAGGATTGCTAGTTTTTCCGGCGGAATTTCCTTAGAAATCTCGATTATTTTCCCAAATACTGTGCCAATACTTTCCGGTACGGACATAAAGCTCCCATGTAAAAAATAAGTTAAGGTAAGCAGCTAGAAGCTATCGGATTGAGTAGCTGGACAGCGCCACAGTCACAGCTTTAACAACTAGCACCAATACAAAACCAAACAATTCTAAACCGCAAGCCAAAAGCAAAACTTACTTTTGAAAGACCGGCGAGAGCAAAGAAAAAATTTTGCTAACTTTACAACAAGCACTGCCGTGGATCAACGCTAACTAGGATTAGATGACTGTCCCACGCTGACCAGCCGTCGAATAGGATTTCACTATCCTACCCTACCCAGAGAGGAACTCCAATAGCCAGCCGGTGAGGCGAGATTAAAATTTCGCGGATGCCAATCTTGCCCGACACTGGCCCATATCGCTGGAGCATATGCCCGTTTATTGCTGCTGACAGCATTACAGCACCCGTACAGCGTAAGCCTCTATAAATAGGCTAAATTGTTTCATTTGGTTTCATAAAAAACGGCATTGACTAGCGGTGGGGGCGTTCTTGAGGATGGATGACAAGCGGGGGGGGGGCTTGCCGCCACCCGCTCCTAGCCGTTAGACTCTCACCCGTCTCACAAAAAAAGTGGGCACGGGATTGGCGTCCCGGTTTCCAAAGGCACAGCGGCCACCCCTTTGATGGGCAGTGGCTTTCTTACTTCCCATGCTGTGTACATGACCCACTTTAAGGCGGGCCGTGTGGGGGCATCTGTAAAGATGCGCCGGAACCTTTGGCCGGTACGCCAACCCTGCACGCGCCTGCCACCCCTTGATTGGCGTCGAGCTTGGCAGGCTCTCACAACGTCCCAAAGGAGCCAATCATGGCTGACACCTTTTCCCCGAACACTGTGGCCCCGCCGCCGGGTATCTCTTCGCCTTTAACGGCACAGGTTTTGCAGCACACCCTGCACGCATTGCACACCTTGTTGGCGGAGCCACCGCACAGCCGCGCTGGCTCTTGGTGCCAGCAGCGCCAGCGTGCCCTGCTGTGGCGCAACCGCCAGCGCTTGCAACTGTTGGCCGGTTTCCGTGCCGATGGCAGCGCTGATCTGCTGCATGGGGCGATGGGCCTCACCCAGCCCTAAGCGCCCGCGCTTTCCCTTCCTTTTTGCTTCCCGTTGTTTGACAGCTGCCCTGCGCAGCGGCCAGCGGGTGCGCCTGTGTGTTTGCGTTTTCTCTGTTGCGAGAGGTCTTGCCATGACCGAAGTGTTTTCTATTGCCCGCGCCAGCCTGCGCATGGGGCGTGCCGCGTGGTTGCTTTCTTTGCCCAGTGGGGCCAAGCTGGTGTTGCTGTGCATCATCCACCACTACAACGATGCACGCGGGTGTGCTTTCCCGTCGCTGGCGCGGCTGGCCAGTTTGTGTGGCTTGCACAAACGCACGGTGCAGGGGCATATTGCGCTGCTCACGCAAAGGGGCGTGCTGGAGGTGAGCAAAGCCCCCGGCCTATGCTGCAACGTGTACCGCATTAACGAGGCCGCTTTGACCCCTACGCCCAGCGCCACAGACGGTGCAGAAAACTTACCCACCGAGGTGGTGTTGGCTGCTCCCGCAGGTGGTGATTTTTCCGGCCCATGTGCAGAAATCACCACCCAGAACGGAAGCAACGGTATTCAACCTCAAAAGACAACGGAACCACCGGCCCCACCTTGCCCACCACCTCCGAAGGTGGAATCGGCTTTACCCTTGCCCTTTTCATCATCATCTTTATTTTTGCAATCGCTGCCTAGCCCACAAGACCAAGCGGCTTTGCAGGCTTGGCAACAGGTGCGCCGGGCCAAAGGCCGCCCCGCCTTGCCCAATGCGCTGCAATGCCAACAATTGCTCAACCATGCCGCCAGCCTAAACCAGTCTTTGGGCTGGGTGGTGCAGGTGATGGCGCTGAACGATTGGGCCTCGTTTGATCCTGCTTGGCTGCACAACCAACGGCCCCCGCCGCGCTTGCCCACCGTGGTGGCACCACCCTGCACAGAAGCACCGCAGCAGCCGCAACCCCAACGGCCAGAAGCACCCCCCGTCACTCCAGAGGAGGTAGCCCAAGCCAAGGCTCGCATGGCTGCTTGGTTAGAAGAGTGGCGCGGCCCCCAACCCACCCACTTTGCACCCATCGCCCCCTGTGGCATTGCGTGGGCCGATAACATCATTGCCAGCGCTGTGCGTGGTGAGACGGTGGGTTATGCGGCGCTGGACTTTGCCTGTTCGGTAGCCAAGGTGTCTAGGCGTGCTGTGCGTGCCGCAGCGGCAGCGGCAAACCCTGACCTGTGATGCTCTGCCCCCTATTTTTCTGCTTCAGACGCAGGGGTGGGCAGGGTAAAGGTAAATACCGTGCCACGGGGCTGGTTGTGGGCAAAGGCCAGCGCGCCGCCATGCTGCTCCACCACGGTGCGGCACAGGCTCAGGCCCAAGCCCATGCCTTCGGGCCGGGTGGTAAAAAACGGCGTGAACAGGCGTTGGGCTACTTCGTCACTCAGGCCCACGCCGATATCGGCCACGGCAAACGCTAACCAACGGCTGCCAGCGTGGTCGGGGGCACGCCGTACCTGCACCAGCAGCACGCGGGTGTCGATGTCGGGGGCGTCCATCGCCTGCATGGCGTTGCGTGTCAGGTTGAGCAGCACCTGCTCCACCATCGTGCGGTCACACCACAAGGGGGGCAGGTCAGGCTCTACCTCCACCTGTACACGCACGCCCAGTTTGCGCGCTTGCAATTGCACCAGCGGCAGTACGGCGTCGATCAGTGTTTGCGCGGCTACGCTTTCGCGGGATTGGTCGCGGCGGCGCACAAAATCGTGCACGCTCTTGATGATGCGCCCGGCGCGCTCGGCTTGTTGGGCAATGCGCTGCATAGCAATGTGGACGTCTTGCAGATCGGTATGGGCTTGTGGCGGCAAGGCTGCGCCCGCTTCGGTCTGGATGGCTTGCAACAGGTTGAGTGAGCCATTGGCATAGCTGGCAATCGCCGCCAGTGGCTGATTCAGCTCGTGGCTCAGTAGCGAGGCCATCTCGCCCACGGTGGCCAGCCGGGCCGTGGCTTGCAGGCGCTCTTGCGAGGCGCGGGAGATTTCTTCCACGCGCTTTTGCTCGCTGATGTCCAAAAAGGCGCTCATCCAGCCGGTGTGTTGGCCCACGGCATTGATAAGGGGGGCCTCGATGATGAGCACCGGAAAGCGCCTGCCATCTTTGTGCATAAACACCGATTCCACGCCTTCGCGTGGCGGTATTTGGCCTGCCGAATGCTTGGCATAGCGCTGGCGGTATTCTTCCACCAGCTCTGGCGGCCAGTAGGGCGCAGACACACTTTGCCCCAGCAGCTCCTGGGCCTCAAAGCCAACCATCTGGCAAAAGGCCGGGTTCACATAGGTGATGCGCCCTTGCAAGTCGCGGGCGCGTAGGCCGGTAATGAGCGAGTCTTCCATCGCTTTGCGAAAGGCCAGTGCATCGGCCAAATCGCTCTCGGCGCGCAAGCGGCGGCGGTTGTCGCGCACCAGCACCACCAGCACCGTGACCAACGCAATCGACATGGCCGTGACCAGCGCTGTGAGCACGTTGGGGAAGACACTGGGCGGCGTGTGCCAGCGGTCCATGCGCAGCACCAAGGTGTTGCCCGGCAAATCGAGCAACTGTTGCGCCGTAAAGGCGCGGCTGCCCCGGCGGGCGGTGCCCACCATCGCCAGCCGGGTGCCATCGGCCTCAGTGAAGGAGACCTCTTGGCGTCGGGCTAAAGAGTGGCCCATCAGTTCAGCCAGCACCGATTGCAAGCGGTAGCTGGCTACCAGATAGCCTACGTCTTTGCCCCCAGCGGCCAAGGGCAGGCACAACTCAATTACCTCGGAGCCTAGGCCATCGCCATGCGGCAAAAAATAGCTGCTAGAGTAGGCTGGGCCGTTCAAGCGCCGGGTCTTGGCACAGGCCAGCGCGGTATCGGAGTGGCTGTCTTCGCGCTGGCTTGGCATGGCTTGCTGTGGCAAAAAGGGTGATTCGACTTGGCTGCGCAGCATCAGGTTGGGCGCACGCCACTCAATACGCACCAGCTCGCGGTGTTCGCGCAGCAACTGTTGCGCCTG